>JAICGT010000252.1 GCA_025922995.1 Fimbriimonadales bacterium | reverse complement strand
GTTCGAGTACGCCGAGACTGCGCAAGCTCGCGGCCTGAAAGCGATCATCGCCGGCGCGGGCGGCGCGGCCCATCTGCCCGGAATGCTTGCATCTAAGACGACGGTGCCGGTGCTGGGCGTTCCCGTGCAGAGCAAGGCGCTGAAGGGCTTGGACTCACTGCTTTCCATTGTGCAGATGCCCGGTGGCGTGCCGGTGGCGACGTTCGCCATCGGGGAAGCCGGCGCGAAAAACGCGGGGCTTTTCGCTGCGGCGATCGTGGGACAGACCAACTCCGGAGTGCGCGAACAATTGGAGAAATTTCGAGCCGAGCAGACGCAGACGGTGCTCGACTGCCCCGATCCGCGAAAATGAAAATCGGGGTTCTTGGAGGCGGCCAACTCGGGCGAATGCTCGGTTTAGCCGGGATTGCGATGGGCCACGAGTTTGTTTTTTACGACGACGGCGAGCGGCCCTGCGCCGGGCCGGTCGGCGAGGTTCGCCCTTTAGCGGAACTCGGGCCATTGCGTGACCTCGACGTGCTTACTTACGAGTTCGAGAACGTGTTCGAGGCAGTCGACAGGGCATACCGACAGGAAGTTATCGTCGCTCCGGGGAGGCGGGCGATCGAGGTTTCGAGTGACCGGCTGACCGAGAAGGATTACTTCACTTCACTAAAGATTCCGACCGCACGTTATCGGCCGTTCGATAACCCCGCGACTTTCGACGAGGCGGTTGCCCAAATCGGCTATCCGTGCGTTGCTAAAACGCGCAGGTTCGGTTACGACGGCAAGGGGCAGATGGTTTTGCAGGGCGAGCAGGATCGGGAAGCGTGCCTCGCGATGGCAGGCGAAAAGCCGATGGTGCTGGAGGCGTTTGTGCCGTTCTCGCGGGAGGTGTCACTGGTTTGCACGCGAGCGGCGAACGGTCAGAAAGTGTTCTATCCGCTGGTCGAGAATTGGCACCGCGACGGGATATTGATCACGACGCTTGCGCCGGCGCCGGGCTTGACTCCCGAGTTGCAGGAACAGGCGGAGGGGTACGTCGGCGCGATCGCGGACGAACTGGCGTATGTGGGCACGCTCGCGGTCGAGTTCTTCCAAATCCACGACGAACTTATGGCGAGCGAAATGGCGCCCCGCGTACATAACTCCGGGCACTGGACCATCGAAGGCGCGGAGACCTCTCAGTTCGAGAACCACATCCGGGCGATCACCGGTTCGCCGCTCGGGTCGACTGCGGCAATCGGCATGAGCGCCATGTTCAACCTGATCGGCATTCAGCCAAATCCTGACATGATTTTGTCGATGCCCGGCGCGCACCTGCATTGGTACGGCAAGGAAGTGCGTGAAGGCAGGAAGGTCGGCCATGTGACTGTCCGGTCGGACTCCGAAGCCGACTTCGGACGGAACATTGCAATGGCTTCGGCGATGATCGCGCCTTCTTAGCCGACCGTGCACAAGTCTAGTGCATGAGTTAGTTTACGCAAACATTTTCTTGCAGTGGCGATACCATTCGCTTTGGAATAATTCGTTGGGATCGTACTGTAGTTTCTTTTCGAGGAATTCGGGGAAATTTGGGTAGCAAGCGAGCAGCTGCTGTTTTGTTGCCCACCTATGATAGGTTAAATAATAGCTTCCGTTTCTTTTAATAGCGAGGTCTACTAACATGCGGAACGAATTCGCAGCCGTTTGAATGCCGGCAGTTGTGTGCACAACGTGCAGATTAAAGATTACACATGCGTAATCTTGTTTTGCCCATCTTAGGAACGACTCTTTGTCTTCGTTAATCAGCCTGACCGTGCCGTATATTGTGCTGGAGTCGCTCTTTCTAAGGTTGGTGGCGGCTTCGTTCAGGAAGTCGGCCAAGCGGTCACGCGGCACGTATATTTCGGTGATCATTTCGCTCGCGGGAGCGGGTGCGTTCATCCGGTCGTCGATCCGCTTGTGATAGTCTTCGAAGTAGCCACCGATTTGGCTGAGATCGGACCAATAGACCTGCCCGGTTGTTTCCAGATAAAAGTCGGAATAAAGCTTGAAAGCCTTGGCCTTTTCGACATGCCCCATGTAAACGAGTTCTTCCCACGTTCTATCGGAAATAGTTTCTTGCCCTTCTTTTATGGGAGTGGTATCGGGCACCGGTTTGTAACAAGAGAATACGCCCCTTGTAAGAAATGCTTCATCGCTTTCGTCGGTGACGAATTGGAAATCACCGTGTGTAAATCCATCTGCGATTCGCTCGTCAAATCGTCCCATTAATCCATCGGCACGAATAAGCTCTACTTGCCGTTCGATCTTATGTCTGCGCTCGAGCCTTAGAGAAACGGAATGAATTATTCCGAACATTCCATAACCGCCGATGACCAGAGAGAACAGCTCGGGATTTTCGGTCCTGCTGCACCGAATAATTTCACCGCGGTGATCCACCAACATGAGGGATTCGATGCTTCCGATCATCGGAGGGCTATCCAGTGTGCGTCCGTGCGCGTTGGCGGCTACCGCACCCCCGAGTGTAAGCTTATCGGCTCCGGTTTGTTTTGAGGAGATGCTCCAGCCGTTGGGCGAATGATTTTGCCGATTTAGCAAATCGTCCACGAGCTCGGGCCACTCGATGCCTGCTTCTACTTCGACGATGCCTCGGTCGTGGTCGAAGTCGATCACTTGGCTCATGCCGCGTGTGTCGATGAGAACGGCGTCACTGGCGAATTGTTGGCCCCCCATCGCGTGACGTGACCCCGATATGCACAGTTTGTCACCGGCGCGATTTGCGCGCTTCACAATCGAGACTAGGTCTTCAAGAGAGCTTGGGTGCTCGATCGCCTTGACGGAAGTTTCGTTTAACTGTGAATGGACATCGTTTACGAGGAGCGACTCGGGCGCGCCCGGACGTGACTTCACCCATTTCCAAACGCCGCCTCCTGCCAGGGCGAGGCCGGCGCCCGCTATCCCGGCGATCAACTCCCTTCTCGTCAATTTAGCCAAAATGCACCCCTCTCTGTTGTGGGCTAAGACGCCTCCATCGAACACTTAAGTTCCTT
>JAICGT010000251.1 GCA_025922995.1 Fimbriimonadales bacterium | reverse complement strand
GGGCTGCGAATGCCCCGCCAGTTCCCGAAGGTCGATGGAATCACGCATCGGCGAAAGGGGAGACTTCGGCGCAAACGACAGGATGTCGTCACCGACCCTAGCAGACACTTCCGCTCCCGTCACTTGTCCCAGCGCCCGAGCGAGTGCTGCGTCGATAGCTCCGATTCCGGGCCGCCTCAGACCGCCGCGAACGGAGCGAATAATCAGAGGTTGACCCGTCAAGGAGGAAACTGCGAGGGCCGTCCTAACGACCGAACCACCGCCCTCGCCGTATGAGCCGTCGATCTCGACGGCGCCTCTATGCAACGGGCTCACGCCTTGTTGCCATTACTCGAAGAATTCGTCTTCCGTCTGTGGCGGCGACCCTTAATCGCCAGTCCTCGTCCTCGACTTCGTCGCCTTCCTCCGGCAGCCTGCCACACAATCCAAAGACGTAACCGCCCAAAGTATCGAACTCTTCGCTCTCGAAGTCCGCGCCGATTTCGTCGTTAACGTCGTCCAGGTGCATCCTGCCATCGATCAGCCACTGCCCTTCTTCGATGGACTGCACTTCCGGCTCTTCGACGTCGTATTCGTCCACGATTTGTCCGACGATTTCCTCGACCAAGTCTTCCATCGTGACCAGTCCCGCCGTGCCACCAAACTCGTCTTGGACGATCGCCATCAGCGACCGCTCTTTTCGAAATTGTTGCAGCAAGCCGTGCAGGTCTTTGCTCTCGGGAATGAACAACGGCGCGCGCATAAGCTCACGAATGTCGCTTCCGTTCCCGAGCATGAGCGTTTTAAGCAGGTCTTTTGCATGGATCACGCCGACGATACGGTCGATCGAGCCTTGATAAATCGGAATGCGCGTATGACCGGTCTCGTCGATCATTCGCGCGACGTCCTGCGCCGAGGCAGTGATGTCGCAGCCATCGATATCGGTGCGCGGAGTCATTACTTCGCGAGCGACGGTGTCCGTAAACTCGATGATCGAATGGATCATCTCGCGCTCGTCTTCCATGAGTTCTCCGCTCGCGCCGCTGGCCTCGACCATGTCGCGCAAGTCCTCCTCCGTCACAATCGGCGTTGAAAACAACGAGCCCACATCGAGCTTTCGCGTGAGCAGTCCTGCCAAGGCCGCAATAATCCAGACAGCCGGAGCAAGAATAAACTTCAGCACAGACAGAATCGGCGCCAACCTAATCGCCCAAGTCTCGGGGTTCTTACGGGCAAAGCCGGAAAACGGGGCTTCCACAAGCGCAAGGTTTACAATGGCAATTGCAAGAACACAAAGAAAAGCAACGAGAACGACCCAGCCGAATCCATAATTCTCGGGCGCGATTCTCGTAGTTATCCACGGCGATGCAAGCGCAGCCACCGTATACGTACCGACTCGACACAGGTGTTCGCCAACGCGACACGTGGCGTAATACGCGGCATGGGCGTTACTCAGTGCCGACAGGCGAGTTGCGCGGGCATCCTTCAAGTCGATAATTTCACGCACTCGGTTCGCGCGCATCCCGGACAAGGCGGCTTCTCCGAGATTGAAAATTGCGTTGAGCACAAGCAATGCAAACAAAACGAACAAAGACGCCAACGCCACCGTCGTCGTTACTTCGAAAAAACCGCCTTGAGCCAAGACCACCATCTTTAACTCGGCCCGAGCCCAAACAAAACGACTGCCATAACAACGCCGAGAACGGCCCCGAGGCTAAGTTCGAAAGGCGAGTGAATTTTCGATTCCCAACGGCTTTGCGCGACCATAAAAGCCAAGAATAGGCCGATCAGTCCCGGCAGCAGCTTTCCGGTTAGGAACACTAAAATTGCCGCAAAGAAAAACGCAAAAGTCGCGTGGCCGCTAACCAATCCACCCTTCAACACTTGGCCGCGTTTCCCCAGGCCCTTGCCGATAATGATCAGAGCCATCAAGATAACGGAACCTACAATAATACGCAACGGCACTCCGGTCTGCAATTCCGGAGATTTAAGTTGCAATGCGATTTCCTGCCACCTGCCGTCGCCGATAAAAAGCAAGAGGGCAACCACGATCGCAGTCATAGTCGTGATTAAAACGCCGCCGGCCGCCATATCTTTTGCAAATTTTGCGAGTGGATGGTACTGCGGATGCGCAATGTCGACAACTGCCTCGATCGCCGAATTAAACATTTCCGCAACGACTACGAAACTGATCATAAACAGCAACACGATCATTTCGCGAAGCCGCAAATCCATAAAAAAACCGATCAGAATAATGACAACGACTGTGTAAAGATGCACGCGCATGTGGCGCTGCGTTTTGAACGCATACACCACTCCGCCGATCGCGGTTGTAAAGGGCTTTACTAAGTCGCGAGCCGGCATTTAGTTACCATCCCCATAAATGGATTCCCACTCGTCGTGGGTATCAAGCCCCACTGCTGAGACGATCGCGTTCATTTTGTCGATCATTTCCCTGCGACTTTCATCCGTCTTGTCGTCATAGCCCAGCAAGTGCAGCCCACCATGCACCGCCAAACACGCCAATTCCGATTCTAGCGAGATGCCGCGCTCCGCAGCCTGCTCCTCGGCAATGGGCAAACAAACAGCGACTTCGCCTAACGAACCGTCGCCGTCGGGAAAGCTCAACACGTCCGTAACCCGATTGATTCCACGAAACTCGGAATTGAGCCGACGAATCTCGTCGGCACCCGTTATCAGGACCTCGACGGTAGAAGGAGGTTGGTCTTCAGATTCCAGCATCGTCTCCAACGTCGTCACGAGAAATGTCGTCCGCGCCAAGCGCCCCGTCCGATCCAGAATGATGATCTTGTGCTTCCTGCCCAATGGCTTCAAAGTTTGCTCCAGGATATTCGATGCGTTCGTGATTCAGCGCACCGATCGTGTGAACCAACGAACGAACGATGGTTTGGAGGTCTCTAAAATTGAGTTCGGAGTCATCGAGCTGACCGTCATCTCGCACATCTTGAACAATCTCCCAGATAAAAGTTCGCAGTCTCCCCGGTGTCTGCCTGGACAATGTCCGTGTTGCGGCTTCGACTCGGT
>JAICGT010000250.1 GCA_025922995.1 Fimbriimonadales bacterium | reverse complement strand
TCGGAGTCGTCAACGCCTACTTCCTGGTGCGCGACGGCTCTGCGGCTACCGACCCCGAGTTTCGCGATCGCAACGTCCTGATGCGCAAACTGACTGTCGGCGTAGTCGTCGTCATCACGCTACTCTTCGCGATGCGCGCCGCCGGTCTCGACATCGCCCCCCTTCTCGCCGGCGGAGCGATCGGCGGCGTGATCATCGGCCTTGCGCTGCAGAACAGCCTCTCGAATATTTTCGCGGGGCTGCTCCTTACCATGGACGGCAACATCCGCGTCGGTGAAATGATCGAGTTCCCGAATGGCCGTACAGCAACTGTGGACAACATCGGATGGCGGTCATCCACCCTGAGGCTCCTGGATTCCACCGTGCTGGTCGTACCCAACAACGAGCTCTCGAACGACAGGTTCATCAACATGAGCCGGCCCACCCTCATCACAACAGTGAGCATCGAATGCGGCGTGTCGTACTCTGCCGATCTTCAATACGTCGAGGACGTTGCGGTCGACGTAGCAGCAAAAGTGCAAGCCGAACTCGATCCGGAGGCGAACTTGGAGGAGCCGGCGGTGCGTTGGAAGCAGTTTGCCGATAGCTCGGTGAACTTCCGCCTTTTCATGCAGATCCCCGAGCCCAAGATCCAGTTCCTGGCAGAGTCCCTCCTGCTCAAACGCCTGCACGAGCGCTTCAGGGTCGAAGGCATAGAGATACCGTTCCCGATTCGGACGCTCGTCACCCAAGCCGGCGAACGGCAAACTTAAAAAGAAGCGCCCCGCCCAGGGGAAAGGGCGAGGGCGCTCTTGTTGTTGCTCTGCGTGCTCGGTTAGTGGGCGTTCATCACGCGGGCGAACAAGCTTCCCGCGCTCGTCCCAGTCTGGGAGGAAGCCGAGTTGCCGGTCGGGTCGACACTGCCTGAGACGTGCGAACCGGCATCGAATCCTTTCTTGTAGCCTTCAGAGAGGCCCTTTTCATAGCCGCTCTGATAGCCGAACTTCGAGCCTTTCGTGTACGCCGAACTGATCAAGCTCTGCACGTGCGGATTGGCTTGGAGTTGCGCGTGGCTCATGCCACGGCTACCGGACGACCGGCGGCTCGAAGTGGTGACGCGCCGCGTCGAGGAACTTCCGCTCGAGGCGTAATTCGAGGACGAGGACGAACTGCTCGACGTGCTGGCGGCTTGTTCTCGCCTGTGGCGCGCGTCGATGCTGTCCTGCATCCGCTTCGCGGCGTAAACGGTACCGGCGCCCGCGATAATCGCCGGGACGGTCTTCTTCTTGACAGCTAGGTAAAGCGTTGCCGCACCCAGAGCATAGGCTGTGTTGCGGCGGCCCTCTTCACTCGCAGTCGCATTCGGTGGCATGGCCACCATGCCTACAACAATCGCAGCAGCCGCGGCGAAAGCGGCAATTTTCGTTGTAAATTTCATGGTCGAACCTCCTTGGTTCTACACTAAGTGTCCCGTGTTCTACTAAACTGAGAACACTCCTATTGCCATTAATGACGTCCGAACCGGAAATTGCGTTACTTAACGCGTATGCCTGAAAAGAACCCCGACAGCGCCAAACAACCGAGAGTTTCCAGGCGAAAACTGATCAAGTGGGGTCTGGCAGGCTTGGCGTCGGCATCACTCGTCGAGGGCTTCTTGCTCGAGCCTCACCGCGTTCGCCTGCATAGCACGCGTATCCCAATAGACGGCCTCGGCGCAGCCTTCGCCGGATACAAGGTAGCCGTGATTTCCGACTTCCACATCCCCCACTTCGTCAGCGAAGGCTACATTCGCGGCGCAATCGGCCTCGCCCTCGCCGAGAAGCCGGACATCATCCTGCTCCCGGGAGACTTCTGCAACAGTCACGGCGCGTTCGGGATGAAAGCCGATCTGCCCGTACCCGACCTCGCGCCGTACCTAAGCTCGCTCGCCGCCACGGACGGCGTCTACGGAGTGCTCGGCAACCACGACTACTGGCTAGATGCCAAAGGCGTGATGGACTCATTGACCGGGACTCCCGTGAAAGTCCTGCGCAACGAGAACCTCATCCTCCGCCGAGGATCAGACTCCCTCGCGATCGTCGGAACGCCCGACCTGTGGGAAGACGACATCGACCTTGCTGCCGCCTTCGACGGCATCCCCGCCGACACGCCCCGCATCATGATGCAGCACAATCCCGACCTTTGCGAGGAGTTCCCCGAGGGCCACCGCGTCGACCTGCAAGTATCCGGCCACACGCACGGCGGCCAAGTTCGGATTCCGTTCGGCCCTGCGCTGCTTCTGCCTACCAAGTACGGAAACAAGTACCGCGAGGGCCTCGTAGATGGCCCGCGACACCGAGTCTATGTAACCCGCGGCGTCGGCATGTCCAGCACGCTCCCCGTCAGGTTCTGCTGCCCTCCCGAAGTCACTCTGCTGGAACTCATCCAAGCTTAGAATGGTATCTTCGCCGTCCCGCCGATCTCCCAATGGTATCTTTGCCGTCCCGGCAATTTCGCAATGGTATCTTTGCCGTCTCGGCGATTCCCTTCGCCGATTCCACCCAGCTACTTCTTCGGTAAGACGTTGGTTTCCTTCAAGTACCCCGTCGTCGTCAGCTTCCTACGCGCGATCGTAACCTGCGACTTCACAAAGTTGCCGATCGTCGGATTGAACCAGTACTTCATGTAGTCGCCGTTGCTCTGCTTCGTCTCGAACACCGCACAGTCGACCGCCGCGAAGCCAGTGTCGACAATCTCCCGACCCACATATTTATAAGGAAACTGCTGGGTCGCGCCGGGCGTCGTCAGGAAGCTCGTCGCCGAGCCGGGCTTCGGACTCTCGTCCCACGTCCCGGGAAAGATCAACGTAGCGTCTTCGGCCTGTATCCCCGGCGCGATACGCTCTCTAACCTTGTCGGGAACATACCGAAAATCCTTGCCCGACCGCGCCAGAAACCTCGCCGAGCCCGACGCCTTGTCCTGATAGAACAACACGAAGATGTCGTAGGCTTTCGCCGGAACGTTGCCCCCAGCCGGTTGGGTCTGCCGAGCCTGAAAAACCCGCCTCGACTCCTCATCCTTCTCGAGCACGAGATCGACG
>JAICGT010000249.1 GCA_025922995.1 Fimbriimonadales bacterium | reverse complement strand
GTTCACAGTTCAGTCTCTACGCAAGCAAATTAGCGTCGTCCTGCAGGAGAGCCTCCTCTTTTCGGGCACGATACGTGAAAACATCGCTTACGGCACAAACGCACCATTTGAAGAAGTCCTGCGCGCAGCAAAACTAGCTAACGCCCACTCCTTCATCGAAAAGATGCCACAGGGGTATGAATCGCATGTCGGCGAGCGGGGCCAAACCCTCTCCGCGGGACAAAGACAAAGAATCGCAATTGCGCGAGCGGCTATAAGAAAGACACCCATCCTTATCCTCGATGAACCGACCGTGGGCCTGGATGAAGAGGGGGAGAGGTTAGTCCAAGACGCATTGGATCATTTATCCGAAGGCAAGACAACGATTTTAGTCACACACGACCTAGTCCACGCATCGAGGACTGATCGAATCGCGCTCCTTGCCGATGCTCGCGTAGTCGAGATCGGAAGTCATGACGAACTCATGGCAAGTGGCGGGCGGTACGCAACCCTTTACCGCCTGCAGAATCCGGACATCGGGAGGCAAAATGCTCCCAGCCCATGAACACCGCCTAATCGCGGCAGAAAGCGCGATGCCCGCAATGCGTCGCGTGATCGACCCGGAGTGCGTTTCAGCATGGATCGGAGTCGATGCACAGCGCATTTATGTGCGATATCGGCCGGGAGCCGCGGTAGTAGCAACTTATCGGGTGCATGATACTTTGCTTACAGTCGAAACCCTCGCCGACCCAAAAAAACTGCGCGACAAGTCTCGCGGCAATTGGCCCATAGGTGAACTACAATTTGGTCAGAGGACTGACGATGGGATCGCATTTTGGGAGTACCCGAACGACAGGGAGCTACCTCAAGCAACACCGGGTGACGCGCCATTACTTTCATACAAGCCTCAGCGTCGCATCGTCGTCAAAGACAATTTCGAAGGAATCTCGGTAGTTCGCAAATTCCATACGCGCGACGAGTACACTCATTATAAGGACACGGTAAAGGCGATTAAACCTTACGGCAGCCTCAGCCTCCAGCAAAGGGTTAGCAAGGACCGTGCATCGCGATCGATCTCTTATAAGTGGTTGGAGGGCAAGCCTCTGGATCCTCATCCGGACGCTCGGACAGCCGAACGCGTAGGGCATGCGCTTGCTAAGCTGCATTTCGGAAAAGCACTTCGACTTCCGCAGCAGACTCGAGATGATGAGTGCAAAATGTTGCGCTCGGCAGCCAGATTCGCCGCACAATTGCTCCCGGAGCATTCGGAGAGAGTCATGTCTCTTTCGGAGGCGCTATGCGAAACGCTGCAAAAACGCGCGTTCAGACCGCGCCCGATTCACGGAGATTTGAAGCCGTCACAAATAGTAGTTGGCGACGACATCGGACTGATCGACTTTGATCGGGCCGCGCAGGGAGACCCCGCGTTCGACATAGGATCGTTGCTGGCCAATTGCACATGCGAGGCGATGCTCGACTCGTACTTCTCGGCATTCAAGGAAATACCGAATATTGCGCTACAAACCGCTTGCGCCCTGGTGCGCTCGCTTCCTGATCCGTTCAAGTCCGGCTCGTTGTCGTGGCCGTCCGAGACGATCGCCTTGCTCGAACGCGCAGAGGGCACGTTGACCGATTCCGCTCTCCCAGAAATAAACGATGCACTGCGTGCGCCTTCGGCGAAGCTTATTAGACATAAGCCCGGCCGCCGCGCAGCGATCGAATGTGGAGGTGTTGTTACGAAGATTCGGGCGAAGGGGTTGGATGAAAAAGCGGCAAGCGTTTATCAGGAGCTCAATAAGCAAGCCCTTCCGTTTGCAACGCCCAGACAAATTAGACATCTTCCGCACATGCGCGCAATCGAGTTCGAAAAACTGGATGGTGTCGAGGTCGAGGGCCTCTTGTTCAACGGAAACGAAACAATCGCGCAACTCGCTGGGCAAGCCCTTGCATCGCTGCACACAGCGAAGATCAGAGTCGACCGCGAGCACACGGTAAATGACGAATTCGAGATTCTAAAGGCACGCCTTGTGGATGACATCGAACTACTCTCTGCTTGTGAAGCAGCGTTAAATCGCCTCGCGGAAGCCGACGTGGTTGCCATCCACCGAGATTTTCACCCCGGCCAACTGATGATGCAGCCAAACGGAGTGCTTGCGGTGCTTGATTTCGACCTAATGGCGATGGGCGATCCGGCGGTCGACGTCGGCAACTTCGCCGCGCATCTTGTTGAGGCGGCGATTCGTGGCAAGAAAGTTGCCAATACTGCCGTTGAAACTTTCTCGAAGTCGTATCACGGAGCCCACGGGCCCGCACTTCTAAATAACGCCGCCGTCTATCGTGCCCTAACTATGGCGCGGCTTGTAAGCATCGCGCGAGAGCGCGACGATAGGCGCCCGTACGTAGAACGAATTCGAGCGGCCGCATTACTGGAACTCACGGAAGGTAGCAAATGATCCTCAATCTTCATGTACTTGCATTGATTTCGGCAATCAATTTGAACGCCGCCGGCGCTCAGGGCGATGAGAAGAAGGTCAGTCCTGTAGTGACTCCATATTTGATTAGTTGGCTCGTCCGCGACACGAACATAGATCGCGACGAACAGAAAATCAAGTCTTGGGGCGTCGTGTACGGTGCCGGCATAGAATACAAATCCGACGCGGACAAGCCCTTGTTCGAAGCGTCTTACGAAATTGCCAAACACAACTACAGCAACTTCGAAGAGTTCGACAGAATAAGTCACGCCTTCAGTGGCATTGTTCATCACAAGTTCAGCGATCAATGGCGAGCGGACTTGCTCGCGGAAGTTGCTTTCAAGGGGAGCAGCGAAGACCGAGATATCAACGATAGCGTTTCAATTCAACCTCGCTTCGAATATCGAATCACGGACGACGACCGGCTGAAACTGCGGTTGAACTATCGGTGGCGAAAGCCTCCGGTCGACCCGAACGGCAAAAACCAAAACCGCTACGCGGAGTTCATTTACGAGAAGAAACTCCCGAACAACAACTCAATCTCGGCGAGTGTTAGGAAGGAGATCAATCGTTCGGTCTTCGACGGAAACCATTACGACCGCACCACTTACGGCATCGAGT
>JAICGT010000248.1 GCA_025922995.1 Fimbriimonadales bacterium | reverse complement strand
TCGCCCTCGACGACATTGCCGAGGTATTCGACCGTGTAAGTGATGTCGTATTCTTTGCTCTGCTGCGGACAATGAATCAGGCAGACCTGCTCTTCTAATGCTCCGACGAACTTGTCCATGAAGCTGTGCGGGGTCATTGTGCCTTCGCGGTGAAAATCGCCGCCCTTGTTTCGCCACTGCCAGTCGAACTCCGTCGGCGGCTCGCCGAGATGAATCGAGAGCATGCGATAAACCTCGCCGAGCATCGACTTCTTCTTTGCGCGCAAGGCTTGCATCGACGCCTTTTTCTTTGCCATGTCGCGCAGCTTTGCGGCGTCGGCACGCAGCTTTCTGGTGATAAGCGCGTTCATGATGCCTGTGCTGGAGCTGCTTTGCGTTTCGGGCATGACGGCTTTCGGGACAACGCCGTACTTTCTGATCAAATTAATAAACATGTCCCACTGGCCGCCGTCTTGAATCGGCGATTCGAGTAAGAAGTCGAGTAGGCGGCTTCCGATAGGCTCGGAGACCGAACCGATAATGCTCTCGTAGAAATAATTCGCCTTTTCGAGTTTGTCCCAAAACATCAAGTAATTCTGCGAAAACTCGAAATCCTTTTCTACGTCGAGCCGTTGGACGGCGGCCATGCGCATGGTGTTGAGCCCGGCGAACAGCCAGCACCTGCCGCTGGACTTCTGGCTCGTGATTTTGGCGACGTCGACGCTATGTGAAAAGACCTGGTTCGCCGCGATGACCGCCGCCCGTCGTTGCGCGACGGCGTGGACGCTGGTCTTGGTGACGGCGTTGAGTGACGCCTGGAACCGATCGTTGCCGGCAAAAGCCGCCCGAAATCCACCGATCGATTCCATGCTGAGATCGGCGCCCTTCGGAGGCTTGCCGTTTTGAGAGAGCTTGCGGATTTTGGCGGGGGCGCGGCGGCCCCGTTTTGCCGTGTTGGAAGGCATAGGGTTGCCGAATTGTACCGAACTTCACTCCTTGGTTACGGAGACGCGGATTCCTATCGTCGCGATAATGTCAGCGGCGCGTTTGCACTCGCTCTCCCCGCCGTGGTGAACGACGCTCTGTCCCAGGTTATGCACTTCCCACGTCTCCATCTGCGCCTCATCGAGTCCACATGACGTAGCCCGCATCAGGATTGCGACGACCTCGTCCCAAGTGTTGTAGTCGTTGTTGAAAACGGTGACGACCCAGCCGCCCGCGCCGGTCGTGCCTGTGCTGTCCTCGAGGTCCGGCTCGACGGTCGGAAGTCCCGCCTGCGAGAAGAATCGGATCGGGCTCAGTTCTCCCATTCCGGACGGACTTCGGTGACAACGCCGATTGTCGCAATGGTCGACGCAACCCGCGCGCACTCGGCCTCGGACGCAAAGTGCACGGGAGCCTGTCCGAAGGTGTGGGCTTCCCAGGTCTCGATACGCGCCTCTTCGACGCTGCACGACGTGGCGAGCATGATGATCTCGATCACGTCGTCGAACGGAGTGACGTCGTCGTTATAAATGATCGCGGCAAAGCGCCCGCCTGTGCTGCTTTGCTTTTCAACGGTTTCGCTCTTGGTTTTGGGCACGGCTTGCTCCTCCCCCAAAGGATAACGCAATTGCGCAGGCAGTGCCAAGCATCGACAGCAATAAGCCCACGCGATAGCTGTGGGGACGATAGGTGGCTAGCACCGTCTTCTCGTTGAAATCGAACGTGGCCGAACTCATCTCCCAGCCGTCGGCATCCGACGATTTTAACCAGTTGCGTGATTGCTCGCGGTAATCGCCCTGCCAACGCAGCTTTTTGTGATTGTACGATTCGTGGAGGCGGAACGGCTGGTCGGTTTCGCCCTCGAGTTTGTACAGCGTCCAATTATCGCCTTCGAAAACTATGGGAAGATCGTAGGTGAATTCGTTGGAAGCCATGACGGCGTCAGCTCCCATTTTTCTCAGCTTTATTAAGTCGACTTGTGGTTTGACGAACATCATATTGCCGTTTGCAGGCGGCGCGCTGTCTTGTCCATTTGCGTCGTCGAGCTTTGCTTTGTATTTTGCAGAGACGATACTGTCGTAGCCGCCGATGGTTTTTATTCCGTATGGAAGCAACGAATTTGGCGGTGCGACAGTCTTGGTTGGAGCGGTCAAGAATGGCCAATCATCGCCGATGACGGCTATTCTTCCGGCTTCTTGCAGTTCCTCTTTGCCGGGGAAGGGCTGGGAATACAACTTCTTCTCAGATCTCGGAACTATGGCGTACAGGGCCGTCATTGGAAAGTACGCGAGTGCGATGAGGAGAGCGTGGCCCCAGGGCATTGGCGTGAACTGCCGCATTAGGGCGACAAATGCCGGCCAAATCATGAGGGCGGCATATCCTCGTGAAATGCCACCGAAAACCTCGTCGGTGCCCGTTGGCCGAGATTGCACTGCGACCATTGGCCCAACAACCGCTAGGAGGCCCGCAATCAATGGCACATAGATAATCCACCTGCGGATTCTCCCAGAATCGTCAAGTAGTTTAATGTCGTCGCGCAACCCCATTCCCGCCAACACGCACAATCCCAGCGTCACAAACACCGCCGCCCTCGCGGGTGACCCGGTCGCCGACCATCCCGGCACGCCGACATACAACGCCTGCGCGACGGGCGTGCCAAGTGCAATAAACAAGCCTAACAGCGCTAGCACCACGAAGAACCCGACCTGCGGCCGACGCCTGATCCCCACTGACGCAAACGCAGCAAGCGGCAGCACAACCGGACCGACGTAAAACGCGATCTCCGCAAAGTGCCTCCCCGGCTTTTCGTAAGCCAGCCAGTACGAGGTCATGCCCGTGTTTTTGTTTCGCGGCTGAGGCGTGCCGAAAAAATCCGGCGAAACCAGAGTCACCAACTCCAGAGGTGTCGCTGCAGTAGCCCGATACGCCTCCCAGCCCTCCGCTGTCGCCGCCCCCGCGCGATGTCCCTGCCGCCCATTCTCGATCGCCGGCAGCAACTGCGGCGCGGCAATGGCAAACCCAAGCGCCATCCCGGCAAACGCCCAAAGCGCTCGCCAACGCGGTCGTTTGTAGGAACTGTCGGACTTGTCGGACCCGTCGGACGCGTCTGACTGGTTCGACGGGGGGAAAGCTA
>JAICGT010000247.1 GCA_025922995.1 Fimbriimonadales bacterium | reverse complement strand
TACGACGGCCCGATCGCCGCCGAGATGATTCCGCTTTATCGCCATTTTCCCGAGGTGCGCCTCGCCAACACGTCCAACGCCATGGACGCGATCTTAAGCCTTACTTAAACGGGCTAATCGCCTCCGTGCTCTTCGAGTTCGGAAACGATCATTTCGGCGCGGAACTCGTCTTTCTCGCTCGATAACAGTGAGATGTACTTGTCCATTGACGCTTCCTCTTCGACCTGCTCCTCTATAAACCACTGGATAAACTGGAACGAGGTGAAGTCGCCTTCGGCGAGCGCCGCCTTGGCCATTGCCTGAAACTGCGCGGTCACCTTCTGCTCGTTAGCGAGGGCGGCTTTCACTACGTCCAGAGCTGACTTGTAAGTCACCGTCGCGGCCGGCACTGCCGGAATCTCGTCCTGCGCATCCACATCCACAAGGAACTGGACGATCTTCAACGCGTGTCCACGTTCTTCCATAGACTGCTTGTGAAAGATGTCCGCCCATTTGTCGAGGTTCTTGAGTCCGAAATACGCCGCCATCCCTAGGTACGCGTGGTGAGCATTAAGCTCATGTCCGACCTGCTCGTTAAGCATCTTCTTGAGTTTCTTGCTGATCATGGTTCTACGATATCACATTACGCCTGCCGGGCGGGAACCGGTCGGGACTAAGACCTTTAGGGACTTTGGTCGCTTCTGCACCTCAAAGTGAGTTTATGCAAGGTACGATAGGTTGTTGCCGCGCAACCAAACTCACCTCGCGCGGCTAAGAGGAGAGACGAAAGATGAAGACTCGACTGATCCTGGTTTCAGTTGCTGCGACGATCTGCGTGTCCATCGGACACGCTCAAACGATCGACCCCTTCTATTCGACTAACTACAGCTACACCGACCTCGGCTCGGTGCCGGAGCTTCCACCCCTCTATGGGGGACTGACCTTCAAATTCGATGATCCGAATAAAATCATCATTGGAGGAAACGCCAACACCGCCGAAGGCGACTTCTACACCATCGACGTAACCCGCGACGGCAATGGCCACGTTACCGGATTCTCAGGCACTGCGCAGTTCTATGCGACCGGAGAATACAACGACGGCGGCGTCGCTTACGGGCCGAGCAACGTGCTGTTTGCGTCGCGATGGCCGGTCAACGGCCTTGGTCAATACATGCCCGGTAGCACAACCCCGGATAAGATCATCGATTTGGGCCCGCTGGGTGTCGCCTCGAGTCACGCCGCCGTTGCATTTGTACCGGCCGGCTTTTCCGGGGCGGGCCGGATCAAGCTCGCGTCGTGGAGCGGTGGTGAATTCTATGACGGGACAATCACGCCGGACGGTTCCGGCACATATGACTTGGTCGGCATATCTCAGGTCGCCACGTTGACCGGCGGCCCGGAAGGATTCGTTTATGTGCCCCTGGGATCGACCCTCTTCGGCAATCCTTCAATGATTGTTTCGGAGTACTCCGCCGGCTCGGTCGCCACCTATGAAGTGGATGCCAACGGCAACCCGATCACGGCAAGCCGCCGAACATTCATGACCGGATTGACGGGCGCTGAGGGAGCGGTGATCGATCCGGTTACCGGCGACTTTCTGTTCTCCACGTTCGGAGGAGGAAATCGGGTTGTGGTCGTGACCGGCTTCGCAGTTCCGGAACCGTCGACTTTCGTCGCCGTTCTCGCAGGAGTCGCGTTGCTGGCCGGTCTTCGACGTCGCAAATAGCTAAGGGTCTAAAATGGACGTCGTGCAAGCGTTCGACGTCATCGTCATCGGGTCAGGGCACGCCGGAATCGAGGCGGCCTTGGCCTGCTCACGCATGGGTGTCGATACCGCCTGCATCACAATGCGTGCAGACCGTATCGGACACATGCCGTGCAATTGCAGCATCGGCGGCCCGGCAAAGGGGCACCTAGCCCGGGAGGTCGATGCCCTCGGCGGCCAGATGGCCGTCACCACAGACTTCACGCTGACGCACCTCCGCGTGGTGGGGACCGGAAAAGGTCCAGCCGTGCAGACATTCCGTGCTCACGCTTGCAAATCGATGTACCCGGCGTGGATGGAACGAGTCGTCAAGAACCAGCCTGGCCTAACGCTCATCGAAGCCGCAGTCGACACCGTCGTTACCGAAGGCGGCAGAGCCGTCGGCGTGCGCCTGGAAAGCGGCGAGGAGATCGCAGCGACGGGGGTGGTCCTAACCACGGGAACATTCCTAAACGGCGTGTGCCACCGGGGCGAGGAGTCGTTCAGCGGGGCGCGGCATGGCGACCGCGCGGTGGGTGGACTTTCTGGATTCTTGCGCGATATAGGGACGCCGATTCGAAGATTTAAAACCGGCACGACGCCACGAATCGCGCTCGGGAGCATCGACCTAGACCGCGTCGGCGTTCAACATTCCGAGCCCGAGGCCGGCCCGTTCAGCTTTAAGCATCCTGCAATCTCGCCACGGAGAGAATTGCTGGATTGTTATGAAACACACACCACTGAACAGACCCACAAGGTCATTGCCGACAACATCGAGCGCAGCGCCGTCTACGGCAAGCGAATCGATGGCGTTGGCCCGAGATACTGTCCAAGTATCGAAGACAAAGTTGTGCGGTTCCCCAATAAAAACAGCCATCCGGTGTTTCTCGAAATCGAGGAGTGGGACAGCGATTCGGTTTACGTTCAGGGTACGAGCACGAGCCTGCCGGCTGAAGTACAACTTGAATTCATCCGGACGATGCCCGGCTTGGAGCATGCCGATATCCTTCGACCCGGCTATGCAGTCGAGTACGACATGGCCGACCCCACCTCGTTGCGTCGAACTCTTGAGTCCTCTCTGTGCCCGGGGCTATTCCTGGCGGGACAAGTCAACGGCACGAGCGGATACGAAGAGGCTGCGGCGCAGGGAATTGTCGCAGGTATCAACGCTGCGCGCCAAGCGATGGGAGAGCCCGAAGTCGTTATCGGCCGTGATCAGGCTTTTCTCGGTGTCATGATCGACGACCTGGTTACCAAGGGTGTCGACGACCCTTACCGCATGCTAACGGCTCGGAGCGAGTACCGCCTGCTGTTACGCAACGACAACGCAGATTCTCGGCTGACGCCGCTCGGTCGCGAGATCGGATTGGTGGATGATGACCG
>JAICGT010000246.1 GCA_025922995.1 Fimbriimonadales bacterium | reverse complement strand
GCTCGATCAGAGCGCGGAGAGAATTGCCGATACCGCCAAGCGGACGGGCGCCCGCCTCGCCGGGCCGATCCCACTGCCGACGCACATCCGTAAGTTCTCGGTGATTCGCGGGCCGCACATCGACAAGGAGTCGATGGAACAGTTCGAAGTTCGCACGCACAAGCGCTTGATCGACATTTTGGAGCCCACCAACAAAACCATCGACGCCCTCATGCGCCTCGACCTCCCCAGTGGGGTCGACATCGAAATCAAGCTCTAAGAGTTTATTGGGTTCGATTCAGCAACAGCCCTTTGCTTTCGGCGAAGGGCTGTTCTTCATTCAGCCGCTGTACGCTTTATCGAGTTCGGCGATGTCGAACTTCTTCATCTCCATCACCTTGGCCATCACACGCCGTGATTTATCAGGATCGGGATCGTGGATCATTGCGCCCAGTTTCTCCGGCACGACCTGCCACGACAGGCCGTACTTATCCTTCAGCCAGCCGCACATTTGGATCTCGCCGCCTTCGCTGAGCCCGTTCCAGTAGTGGTCTATCTCGGCTTGGTCTTTACACATGATCATCAGCGAGATCGCCTCGGTGAACTGGAACATCGCGCCGCCGTTCAGCGCAATGAACTGCTGGCCGTCTAGTTCGAAGTCGACGTTGAGGATGGTGCCGACAGGCATCCCGGCAACTTCCGCAACCTCGTCGGTATAGCGAACCACAGTGCCAGTGCGCGAGTTGGGGAAGATGGAGGTGTAGAACGCGACCGCCTCTTCGGCTTGCCGGTCGAACCATAGGTGGGGCGTGATTTTTGGCATGTCGAGAGTTCACGCTCAGCGCGTATCTAATCAGTCGGTGGACGTACTTAAGGGTATGAGGCTAATCTGGGGAATTCTCGCGTTATCGCTGTGGGTTGCCGGTTCGGCAACGCCGCAAATTACATTTCTCTCCGAGTTGTCGCTGCCGCCGAACGGACGTCTCACCGTCGAAGGCAAGGATTTCGGAAGCCGCGGTAGATTACTGATCGGGAACCGCGAAGCCATCGTCACGCGATGGTCGGGTTCTAAGATTCACGGCTATGTTCCTTACCAACTCGGCGAAGGAGCTGTCGATGTTCGCGTTCTAAATGGAGAGGGCGCCAGCAATGCTGCGAAACTTCAGGTCGAGCCGCGTAACGTGCTGGACGGCGGCCGGGTGCTCTGGCGCTTTCAGACCGATCGCTGGATGAATCGGCAGTTCATCGAGGTGGACTTTAGCGGCAGGATTTACACCGCCGACCACATCGGGACGTACGCGTTATCGCCGATCGGCGACCTTTTATGGTTCGCGCCGGGCTCCGGCGGCGACCTTCCTATCGACTCGAGCCCATCCGGTATCGTTTACACGGGAGTAGCGCTAGGAACCGGCCCAGAAATCGTGCGCGCCCATGATCGCAACGGCGACATTATTTGGCGGTTCATTCCGCCGGAACCCGGAAAGCTCATTGCCGGCCCAAACGTCGGCCCGAACGGAAACGTTTATGCGGTCCAGGAACTTCGATCCGGCAACGGATTAGGGCTCTTCGCTTTGTCCCCGAATGGCAATCTCCTGTGGTCGAACGTCGGAGAACCTGAGCTCGGGCCCGCGGATGGCATTACGAACAACGAGATCATCTTTTCGGGTCACCATCTGTACTTTGCGATGACCGGGTTAGGGTCCGTTAGTGCGATCACTTTTTCGTTCGACCTAGACGGGAACCAGCAGTGGCACACCGGAGCGTCCGGCCTGCATCTGCCGTTCTACAACTTTCCACGCGTCGATCCGTTCGGCAGGGTGGTCGGCGCACGTGGCCAAACGGGGGCTATGGCGATCAACGCTGACGGAAGCGTTGCATGGGAGGCTTTTCATCCAGGGAATCCGAATGTCATGCAGATTCCCGCGGTCGACTCGTTCGGAAACATCTATATCGAGGATTGGCTCGAAGTCGAGTTATGGTCGTTGGATCCGCAGGGGAACACCCGCTGGGTTCTTCCTCGGGAGTCGAACATCATTTCGTCGATGGTCGGAATCTCGAAGGAAAACCGAATGCTGGTAAACTCAGCTCAGCATTCCTTCGCAGGACCGGGTTTCGTTCGTGGCTTGCTGCCCGCGAATGGAGTCGAACAGTGGCGAGTTCAACTCGAAGCCGAGAACGGCGTCGAGCAGCGGACTACAAACCTTTATCCTGTTTTCTCCAACCCGATCATATCGAGATCGCCTGTGAGGCGGCCCGAAGCGGTCTACTTCACGACGGCGTTTGCCGACGTCAACCAAGTCCAACATGGCTATCTCTACGCAGTCGACTACCGCTAGATTCTCCGAATAGTGCAACAGACGCTGCAGCGGTGGCGTAGAAAGCCTCACGGAAGTTCAGCAGAGAGACCTCGAAAGAGGTTCACTCGCCGAATTTCCGTTTTCTTGCGTTGCTGCTCGTGGCCGGTGCTGATCCTCGGTATTAGCTTTCGCTAAAATCGGCGACCGCCATTCGATGATCGGAGTGCAGGGTTTTACGCGCGAAGGCGTTTACGGGCGATAAGTTCTTGCTTGCCCATATTTGGTCAATACGCACCATTGGAAAAGAATTGATGGCAGTCGGTCCCCAACCACGGCCGGCCCTTGTAAACGCATCGTTTGCGATGCTTGATAATGATTCGGTAATTGTATGATCCGGCGGTGTATTAAAGTCGCCGCCGATTATAAGCGGCGCATCACCGGCGGCGTGGGAAACGACTTCAATCAATCGCGCTAATTCAACGCGACGCTTGCGTTTGTTTTCGGCGTAAGCCGACCAGCATGCCGGATTCCAATAGTCCATTCGAAAAACCGGCGGAGCGAGTCGAAGCGACACAATTAAGGTATCACCAAGCCACGCCATCGTAAAATTGGTCGCGTGCCCGTTGTCGACTTCGATTAATTCTCCAAGTGCGAGAATCGACGCATCGATTCCAACAACTGCGGTCCAGTCGCCACCCAACCGCGCTCGCAATTTCTCGATGGCATCAACTCCCATCGATTCTTGTAGTAGCACGATATCGGGTTCTAATTCGACCACCTCGAGCGCTGCTTCGTCGACCGTGGCACAATTCAACGAGATGACCCGCAGGTTAT
>JAICGT010000245.1 GCA_025922995.1 Fimbriimonadales bacterium | reverse complement strand
GTGGGCCCGACCAAGTCAGTCCCCTATTCAGCGATTCGCCGGGTCGAGGCTCAGGGCAGGGGCTTTCGAGTGGACGCCGGGTCGCATTCGTTTTCCGTCAAGCCTTACGCGCACTTGCTTGTTTCGAGCGTCAAGGTGCCGCTTGGCTGGAAGCGCAACCGAATGGACGTGCCCTTCAACCTGCTCGCAGAAGAAATTGCGGCGAGGGCCAAGGTCCGAGTCGAAGACGCCGACTAACCTGCCGACGCTTGCGCTTCGCGATACTCTTCGCGGATGCTTTCGCGAATCGCTCTTACGCGCCGAACCTCATCTGCGGTCAGCCGCGCGAACGGCCTGCCGATGAGCACCGGGCCCATGATTTCGCGGACGCCCTCCGCATCTCCCAAGCCGAACGCATGGCCAAGTTCGTGGGCGACGATGTGCGTGACTTCATCGACCGTCAGAAGCCGGCCGGGCCGGGAAAAGCGGGAGATTTTCATTGTGCCCGTCAGCTCGGCGCGATGCGACCGCTTGCTCCAGGACACGCGGCGCGTTACGAACAACTCACCCATCTGGTGATAGTCGCCGTCGATACGGTCGACAACCCTAGCCTCTAAGGTTGCGCCGTGTCGTTCACCAAACCGGAGATCGAACGGAAAGTCGTCTCCTAGGGCGCGATCCCAGAGGCTAAAGGCGCGTTCGAAGCCCAGCTTGAACCTGCCGCGCACTTCTTCCGGCAAGTCGGAGAGGTCGACGGAAATCTGAGTTCGCTCCGGCACCAGCAAGAGCTCGAACATCGCCATCGCCCGGTGAGGCTCGGCAGCCGAATAAGAGAGAGCCTGTGTGAAATAGGTCTCGAACGAGGGATCGGAGCCCGCAGGCAACTTGGCGCTGAACGCCAAAGCCGCGGCGGCGGTTAAGGTGGTTACGGTCATCGCAGTTGAGTAACGAAGATTATAGGGACTTCGCCCATTAAGTGGACGGGTTAAACCTGCCAGAATTACTCACGTGAGCCGATATCGAGTTCTTGTTACTTTAAAACCTGCCTTGCTCGATTCGGCGGGCAGAGCCGTAAACGATGCCCTGCACTCCCTGGGATTCGCCGGCGTCAAGGACGTGCGCATCGGCAAGCTCGTCGAGATCGAGATGGCCGAGGGTGGGCGCGCGCAGGTCGAAGAGATGTGCAAGAAGCTGCTTGCAAACCCGGTAATCGAGACCTACGAGATCGAGGACCCGGCTTGAGAATCGCGGTTATCCGAACCCCCGGCAGCAACTGCGATCAGGATGCGCTTCACACTTTACGCGACGTTTTCGGCGTCGACGCCGACTACGTTTGGCATCGCGAGTCGTCGCTTTCGGATTTCGAGGGAGTGGTGATTCCGGGAGGTTTTACCTATGGCGACTATCTGCGCGGCGGCGCGATTGCCTCGCTATCCCCGATCGTGGCGGAGGTCAAACGATTTGCCGACGAGGGCAGGCCGGTCATCGGCATCTGCAACGGCTTTCAGATATTGACCGAGTCGGGGATCCTTCCAGGCGCGCTGGTGCGCAACGAGGGGCGCCGATTCTTGTGTCGCGACGTTTACCTAAAGCCGGTCAACGTCGAGAGTTTTTGGACGCGCAATCTAAGCGGTCCGCTGGCGATTCCCATCGCCCACAACGAAGGCAGATATATCGCCGACGACGGGACGCTGGATCAGTTGGAAGCTGAAAATCGAGTCGCCTTTGTCTATTGCGAAGCAGACGGCTCGATTACTCCGGAGAGCGCTCCGAACGGGTCATCCCGAGGCATAGCCGGGATCCTCAATGAAGGCGGCAACGTCTTGGGCATGATGCCGCATCCGGAGCGGGCTTCGTCCGAGATACTCGGCGAAATTGGCGGTCGCGCGATTCTCGAGCGTCTCGCCGGCTAAGCCGGCGCGATGTCCAAGGTAACATTTTCGACCTCCCATGTCTTCCCGTTATGAACCAGAGGCCATCGAAGCTAAGTGGCGCGACCGCTGGGCAGAGGCTGAGCTTTTCAAGACCTTAGAGGAGCCTGGTCGGCCGAAGTTTTACGGGTTGCCGTTTTTTCCCTACCCGAGCGGCGCGGGACTTAGCGTCGGGCACCTGCGCAATTACATCCCAACCGACGTTATCTGCAGGGCAAAACGTATGCAGGGCCATAACGTTTTGCATGCGATGGGCTGGGACGCTTTTGGGCTGCCCGCGGAAATGGAGGCGATTAGCAAAAAGCGAAACCCGCGGCCGATGGTGCAGGAATATGCGGAAACTTATAAACGGCAACTAAGTTATGTCGGCGTTTCCTATGACTGGTCGCGCGAAATCAACAGCAGCGATCCTGCCTTTTATAAATGGACGCAGTGGATTTTCCTGCTATTGTTCGAGCAGGGCTTGGCGTATCAGGGCGATTACCCGGCCAATTGGTGCCCGAAAGACAAGACCGTTCTTGCCAACGAGGAAGTCGAAGGCGGACTTTGCTGGAGGTGCGGAACGCCCGTCGAAAAGAAGATGCTGAAACAGTGGTTTTTCAGGATCACTGATTTTGCGCAGCGGTTGATCGACGACCTGGAGACGGTCGACTGGCCGGAGGGCATAAAAACGCAGCAGCGGAACTGGATCGGCAGGTCCGATGGCGTGGAATTCGATTGGCAAATCGAAGGTCGTGACGAATCGATTACCGTTTTCACAACGCGCATCGACACCGTTTACGGTTCGACGTTTTGCGTTCTTTCTCCGGAGCATCCGCTTGTCGACAAGATTACGACTGCGGAGCACGCTGAGGAAGTAAGGACGTACGTAGGTAAAGCGGCTTCAGTCTCGGAACAGGACCGGCTGGCGGCAACGCGCGAAAAAACCGGCGTTTTCACCGGGGCGTATGCGGTTCATCCATTTAGCGGTAATAGGATTCCGATTTATGTCGCCGATTACGTGCTGATGGGTTATGGAACCGGTGCGATTATGGCGGTGCCCGCGCACGACGCGCGCGATTTCGAATTCGCGACAAGGTTCGGTGTCGAGATTGTTCAGGTCATCGAGCCGGCAGACGGGTCAGTCGCAGAAATACCGTTTGTTTCCGAAGAAGGGAAGCTCATTAATTCCGCGGAATTTTCCGGGCTGTCGTGCGCAGATGCGCAGGAGCAAAT
>JAICGT010000244.1 GCA_025922995.1 Fimbriimonadales bacterium | reverse complement strand
TTTGAACTTTGGAACTCAATTCGAGCACGCGAACTTCCCTGCCAAGAAGCTCACTCAAAATTCGCAATCTTTCAACGAGGTCGACCGTCTCCAAGACCTGCTGTTTGTCTTCGACCGCAAACGGCATGTGCGCGGCAATCAAGTCCGCCATGACATTTGGTTCTTGAACGGCCTGGGTCAGTGACTTAAGTTCATCCGGGAGGTTTTGCGACAGTGCAACGCACCGATCGAATAATTGGCTCACGGTTCGTCGAAGAGCCTCGACTTCTAACGTCTTCGATTTCGGGATTGTCGGCTCTTCGATAACCTGGATGCGCGCTTTTAGATACGGCTCCTCCTGAATGATCTCGGTCACCTTGAAACGCGCCGCACCCTGAACGATCAGGCGGATGCCGTCCGGCATTTTTACCAACGTACGCACGATAACGGCACAGCCGAACTTGTAAATGTCGAAAGCGGTGGGGGATTCGATTGTCGGCTCGATTTGCGTCACAACGCCGATAACCCGGTTGCTGCCCACGACCGTCTCGTCGATAAGCCGAATGCTCGCCGGCCTCCCTACGGAAAGCGGGGCGATAAGCATTGGGTAGACGACCGAATCTCTTAACGGGAGCAGGCTGAGTTCTAACGGGATTTCGGGTTTTGGCTCGGTTTCATCGAGCTGGTCTTCGTTGATTTCGACTTCAGCCATTATCTTCAGTTACGGGAATACTTCGACGCGTGTCGCTTGCTGTCCTCTTTGGAATCCGGACAATCAGCATGCCCTCGCTGAACGACGCTTGGATTCCGGAAGGTTCCACAGCGACCTCCGGAAGCCGAATCTCCCGCTCGAACTCGCCGTAATACACCTCCAACTGGTGCGACCTCGACGGCTGGCAGTCAGGTAATTCTACGGGACGTCGCCTGCCGCGAACGATCAGGCTGCGGTTCTTCGCAACGTATTGAATCGTCACATCCCGACGCGACACCCCGGCAAGCTCGATCGTCAGCGTGATTTCGTCCTGTGCCTCGCACACGTCGATGTTTGGCCGCCAAAAACGATTCGCTGCTGCCGAATTCGCGACGATGCCACGCATGACCTCGTCGCTTAGACGCTGCAGTTCTTCGCCAATGCGAAAAAACCAGTCTTCGTCTTGCCTCTTGCTCGCCACTGCACTAAGAGTATATCCCGAGCGCTGACCCGATCGGGCCACCGCCCGTCCGCCCAGAAGGTACACTTAGCGGTCTAAAGGACGCTAAACCGTGATTATCCTCAGCAAGATTCTATTTGCAGTGCTCCTCCTGGTCGCGCTGTTTTTCATCTTCATTACAACCGTGTTCGGCAGCAAGTCGGACGCGATGAGCGGTGGTAGCTCGACGATACGTACAACTTATCGCGGAAAAGCTGGCTTCGACGACTTCATGTCGCGCATGACTTTCATTCTCGGCATGATCTTCATCGGCCTCTGCCTTATTATCGACATCTTGCAGCAGCGCTTCGGCGGCTGATGAGCCGTTCGGCGAGCCGCTGGCTGGTTCTTGGAATCCTGCTCATTGCCGTGATCGGCTTGGGAATCTACAACACGATCGCGAACCGCCGCCTCGTCACGGAGCTCGCTGCCGGCAAGCCCGCCGCCTTCGCCGAACTCGCAGCCAGACAGGACGCCTACATCTTTCTGCAGGCGGAGGACCAGCCCACTCGCGCGAAGATCGCCTCGAATCTGGCCGGATGGAGCGACGAAAAAGCGGTCGGGCTTATCGTCAAACTGCTGCCCGATCCCGACGCGGAGGTCCGCTCGAACCTGATCCGGTCCCTCGCAGCAGCTGCCGAGCGAGACCCGACAAGCATTGCAGCCGAGCTGACCGCCGCCACCCCCGTAATAGCGGCCGCCCTGATCGAAGCCGCAACGAAGGACACTGAGGTCGGGCTGAGGGTGCTAAAGCACACCCTCGACTCCAATCACGGCAACGAACCAGGGTACTTGCTTGCCAAACGCATCGGAACGCCAAGCAAACAGGTCATGGTCGACATCGTGCGCGGCGGCGACGGCAAAGGCATCCTGCTCGCTGCGGACGTGCTTTCGGGCTTGGATCTGAGTCCTCAAGAACGCGCCCTCGTGGGCGCCAAGATTTACGCTTCCTACACCGAGTCAGACGACCAAGCGTATCGAGACGGCCTGCTGCCGGTCATGGCGAAGTTCGCGCCCTCGGAAGCGCTTAGCGAGTTCCGACAAGTCGCCACCGACCACACCGCGCCGTCGGACCTCAGAGTGGCCGCTACCCAGGCGCTCATCGCCCTTGACGACGACGAAACCCTAGATCGTCTGCGCGGCGATGCCGACACCAACGTCGCCGCTATCTTGAAATAGCCACCGCCGACTCGGCAAAAGTTGTAAAAATCGTGTACTCTTAACAGGATTCGCAAAGAATCCATACGTGCACGAGGCGCGTCACTAGTTCTAGGTTGGCGATCCATGGGATGGGAGCCACGGCGAAAAATTAAACAGAAATTGGAGGAACTCATGGACGAGTTTGAAATGACAGAATCTCCGGGATTTTTTTCCCGTATCTTTGGCAGGGGCAGAGACGCCGACGTTTTCGACGATGACGCGGACGTCGAGGAGGAGCGCAGCCACCGGCCCGGAACGCGCAACTCTTCGCGAATGGACGTCGTTCGCATCCACGAAAAGCGGTACACCGTCTGCGTCCGGCGCGAGGTCTACACCTTCGAGGACGCCATGGCCGCCGCCCAATCGTTCAAAGCCGGCGACCAGCAGATCCTGAATCTGACGCAAACCGAGCCGACGCTTCGCAAAACCATCGAAGACTTTCTCTCGGGGGTCGCTTTCGGGATGGAGGGCAGTTTCGACCCGGTCGCGCCGCAGGTCTACGTCCTCGCCCCGCAAACGGCAAGGATCGACCTCGTGAACGGCGCCCAGCCGGTTGCCGAGGTCTACGGCGAAGCGCCGAACTGGGGAATGTAGCCTACCGGTAGACTGAGCCATGGCTTGGCTAAACGGCGTCTTGTTCGCCTACGCGGCGTTGGTCCTCGCGGGCGGAGTGTTTGGCTACGTCAAAGCGGGCAGCGTCGTGTCGCTCGCTGCTTCCACCGCCGCCGCTGTCTTAATCGTCGTTGGCATCGCGGTCGCCAGATCGAAGATGTCGCTCGGATACGGCATCTGC
>JAICGT010000243.1 GCA_025922995.1 Fimbriimonadales bacterium | reverse complement strand
TGGCGACAATCGGCTCCAGGTCGAGAACTCGATTGGAAATATGAAGCGCGATGATTCCATTGGGCGCTGTCTTGCGCAGATAGAGACGAAACGCCTCGCGCGTGAGCAGGTGCATGGGAATGGCGTCGGATGAAAAAGCGTCCAACACTAGCAGGTCGAACTCGCCGTCCTCCCGCTTGTCAAGCGTCAGCCGTGCATCGCCTTTTACAATCTCGACGTCGGCTTCGGAGTCGCGGATGAATGTCAAAAGCAATGGGTTTTTAGCGATGTCGATTACTATCGGATCGATTTCAAAAAACGTCATGTTCTGGCCGCGAGCGCCATACGCGGCGCAGCTGCCGACTCCGAGCCCAACGAGGCCGACGTCTCCAAATTCATATCTGGTAAACACTTCGCCGACGGGGCCGCCCGCCGTGTAATACGCTAAGGGCGTGGCAGGATTATTGCTGTCTTGAATTCCATGCACCGTCGTGCCGTGTGTCAGCAGATGAAACCTGTTATCCTCCGAGGCCAGCACGCGATGAACACCAAAAAAACTTCGGTCGGCCAGCAGGATTCTATCGTCGGTTCCG
Organism: Fimbriimonadales bacterium; assembly: GCA_025922995.1. Taxonomy (GTDB): domain Bacteria; phylum Armatimonadota; class Fimbriimonadia; order Fimbriimonadales; family ATM1; genus JACDEQ01. Next base: position 2,595 of record JAICGT010000243.1, on the reverse strand, counting down.
ACTTGAGTCAAATGAGTCGCCAAGAATACTGCCCCAATGGCGAATGCGAATCGGTACACGCGGTTGGAAAATAGGAAACAAACGATTACCGGCGCTCCGATTACGAGCGCGGTCCGCATCGGCGTAGCAGGCAACTCGAGCATTCGCGCCGCAAATGCGATGCTTGCGGTTGCAAACAGCATCGCAGTTCCGATTAGGAGGTCCCTGCGGAGGCTCTGATCGCCGCTTGCAGGACGCAGCACAAGTGCCGCGACAACAGCGATCGGATATTCGGCAATCGTTGCAAACACCGTCGGCGCGACAATCGCGTTGAAGAACCCGCCGACCGCGCCGCCGATTGCGAGCCATAAATAGAACTCGGTTAGCTTTTCTGCAGACGGTTTTGTTTCGGAGAGCCTGGTGTGGCACATGAGCGCCGCAACCGTGAACGCAATGCCGTGGATAGCCAACATTACGCCGATCGGCTCGCTGGATTCGAGGATCATGATCATCGCAAGCGGCGTTACGGCAAGCGGCAAGATACGCGCCCATACCGATGAAGGGAATGGGTTGTTTTCAGAAAACGCGATCACGAATGTCAGCAAATAAACTGCCAGCGGAGCCACCCAAAAGAGCGGAACCGGTGCAACGTTCGTGGTCGCAAATGCCGTAAATCCCAGCATGAGGCTCGACGGGACCGCAGCGAGTAGGAGCCAAGTAAATCGTTGAGAATTGGTGACCACCGAGTTTCCACTCCGGGCGGCGTTTTTTGGGATGGGCGAAACGAAACGAGAGCAAAGCAAAAACAGGACAACGAGCAAAAGCAACCCGCCCTTGAACAAATCGAATTGTTGCCTGAGTGTCAAATTCGGCTCGACCACGAACGGGTAGGAAACAAGCGCCAAGAAACTCCCGACATTTCCAGCGGCGTAGAGGAAGTACGGGTTGGCAGCTCTTTCGTCGCGCGTCGACGCGAACAGTCCTTGGATCGTCGGTGAGCACATCGACAGCACCAGGAACGGTAAGCCAACGAGTACAGAAAGCACGACGAGCACATCTACGACGGTGAAGCCGGTTGCATAGTCTGCGACTCTGTAGCGAGATACTCCGAAGGCTAGAGCAAGTGACGATGCGAGGGCGATCGCTGTGATCTTTATGAAACCAAAGCGACCGATCCTGTGTGCCAGCCAATATCCCGCAAGGAGCAATGCCTGGAACAACAGCATGCTCGTGGTCCACACCGCAGGCGAACCGCCGAAGCGTGGCAAGATCATTTTCGCAGCCATCGGCTGCACAAGGAACAGCAGGCCCGACCCCAGGAATATCGTGACGATGAAAAGGAACCGCACTAAAGCTCGACGGTTTCAAAGAGTTCGGGCATGTGCGTCGCCCATCCTAACTCGCCTCGTATGCGATTCGAAAAAGCTTGCATCGCTTGAATGTCGCCGTGCACCAAGTACGTCATTTTCGGCGGCTCTTTAAACTTGCCGAGCCAGTTCATCATTTCGTCGGAATCTGCGTGGGCCGATAGCGAGTCTATTCTCCGGATCTCGGCGCGGACCGGAATTGTGTCTCCCATAATCTCGACCTCCCTAGCGCCGTCCACCAACTCTCTGCCCAACGTACCCATAGCTTGGTAGCCGACGAACAGCAGCGTGTTTCTGTCGTCGCCGAGGCGCCGATGTAGATGGTGCACGACCCTTCCGCCGCTCGCCATACCGCTGCTCGCAATGACTAGAGCCGGGCCGCGCAGCGCGTTGATCTTTTTGGACTCCGACGACTTGCGGGTGAAAATCAGGTCCTCGGGTCGTAGCGGATTACGTACCTCGTCTTCCAACTGCTCCATCTCGAGATCGTGATCGTCGTGATTGCGCGCGTAAATGGCAGTTGCGTCGGTCGCCATCGGGCTGTCGACAAACATCGGCATTTTAGGCAGACGGCCTTCGCGTTGGAGTTCGGAGACAAAATACAGCATTTCCTGCGTTCTGCCAATTGCAAACGCGGGAACGATCACCATTCCGCCAATTTCAACCGCGCTTTGCAGAACCTCTTCCAACTCGCCTATAGCGGATTCTTTCGAGTGCACGCGGTCACCGTACGTGCTCTCCATGAGCAGAATGTCGGCAGAGTCGATGATTTCAGGATCGCGAATGATCGGCGTATTAAAGCGACCCAAGTCGCCCGAAAACAGAATCTTGCGGCCATCCGGCAAAGAGAACTCGATCATGGCGCTGCCTAGAATGTGTCCGGCGCGTCGATACCGCATGACGCACTTTCCCGCCAGGTCGTAATTCTCGTCGAATTCCAAAGGCATGAGCAGTTTGTTTGCTTCGTATGCGTCGGCTTCGGTGTATAGCGGCAGCGCCGGCTTGTGTCTCGAGAAGCCTTTCTTGTTTGCGTATCGTGCGAATTCTTCTTGAAGGCTTCCGCTGTCGGGAAGGCTCAGCTTCGTGATGTCGTTGGTTGCCCTGGTGCAGTAAACCGGTCCTCTAAAACCGTCTCGACAAAGTTTCGGTAAATAGCCGATGTGGTCTATGTGAGCATGGGTTAAGAGTACGGCGTCGATTTCGTGGGCGCCGATCGGAAGGGGTTTCCAATTGAGTTCGGAGATCTCCC
>JAICGT010000242.1 GCA_025922995.1 Fimbriimonadales bacterium | reverse complement strand
GCTTTCGCCCGCTAGCTCCGGAATGGAGCATGTCACGCGGGTTTCCTCGGCAGGTGAAATGGTCACAACGTCGTGCAATTCGACCGCTTGCAGAATCGTGTCGATGTCGTGATAGCCGTCCTGGCGCAGGCTGCCGACCGCCAAGTACGGGTTGATCTTGGCGTGTGCTTTCAGCGCGAGGGTCAACCGGTCACCCCGACGAACATGCCGCCGACGGCAAGCGCTACCGCGCCGAGCATTGCCAGGCCGTGCCACGGCTTCTTATGGACGATCAATTCCAGCCCCGCGACTCCCGCCGCCACGATCGGCGTGATCATCGTGATTTGAACTGCAATCGACGCACGCTCCGGAATGAATGCAAGCGCGAGGAAGCCGATCAAGCCCGCGCCGATCACATATCGCGTGAAGGTACCTAGCGCAACCATGCGGCTAAAACTCCTTTCATCAAAAGTGCGGCGTTGCCAAATTTGACAACGGCGAAGGTTCGCCGAAGCCAAAGGTTCGGCACGTGTCTGCTGATCCTCGCACCTGCCTGCGCACCGAGCAGGATTCCGATCGCGGCAGGGATGGTCACGTGGAGGTCCATCTGGCCCTGACGATAGTAGATAAGGGCGCTGGTCGCTGCGGTCAGCCCGATGAGAAACGTGCTTGTTGCCGCGGCGGTGCGTTGTGGCAATCCGATGAGGATCGCAAGGATCGGAACAAAGAAAACGCCACCGCCTACGCCGAGGAGCGAACTCACCATGCCGCCGATAAGGCAGCCGATGACCGCGAGAGTCCAGTCTCGCTGCGAAGGCTGCTCGGTCTTGACTTCTTTGGAGAACATCTTGAAGCCGATCATAAGCACAACGATGGCGAAGATGAACTGCATCAGCACCGGGTCGATGACACTGCCGAGAATCGCCCCGATGATCGCACCGACGATTGTGGGGAATTGCAAGAGTGCGCCCTTCTCGAGGTCCGTGACTCCTTGCTTCAAATAGACGAGGCTCCCCGCGAGGCTCGTGACGCAGACCGCGACGAGGCTCGCGGATCGTGCTATGGGCGCGTCTATGCCCAGAAGCGCGATGAAGAACGGGACCAGGATGATGCCGCCGCCGATGCCGAGCGCCGATCCAACCGCTCCGGCGAGAATCGCTACCGACCCAAGTTCGAGCAGGAGCAGCAAGTCGGGAGGCATCGGAAACAGTTTACACATCGGATAGAATCTGCGCGTGAGTAGGCGCTACGCGGCGGTTTTTCCGGGTCAGGGGAGTCAGAAGCCCGGCATGGGCCGGTCTGTTCACGACGCCAGCGCGGCTGCGCGTCACGTTTTCGATACGGTCACCGAAGCTTTGGGGCGGGACGTTCGGACGCTGTGCTTCGACACCGACGAAGACACCTTGCGGAAGACCGAGAACGCCCAGTTGGCGCTGTATACGGCCGGGCTCGCGACATTTCATGCCTTGCGAGAAGCCGGTGCACCTGCGCCTTCGGTTGCGGCAGGGCACAGCGTGGGCGAGTACGCGGCGCTCGCGGTGGCGGGGCGACTGACCGTTTCCGACGGTGCGAAGCTGGTAGCCCGCCGAGGCGATCTGATGGCACGCTCCGGTAACTTGCGCAAGGGCGCTATGGCGGCGGTGCTGGGCATGGACGATGACGCCCTTGAGGCGATCTGCGCCGAATTCACAGGCGAGAGCCGTGCCGTGGTTCCGGCAAACTTCAACAGTCCGGGTCAGATCGTCATCAGCGGAGATGAAGCTGCCGTAGGCGAGGCCTGCGAGAAGGCGAAGGCTGCCGGCGCGAAGCGGTGCATTCCGCTGAACGTGAGCGGAGCGTTCCACAGCCCGTTGATGCACGAGGCGGCGGTTGCGATGGGTGAGGCGTTGGCGAATACAACGTTCACGGAGTCGACAGTTCCGGTGATCGCGAACGTAACGGCTGAGCCAGAGCACGATTGGCGTCGGCTCTTGGAAGAGCAGTTGCGTGCGCCGGTACGATGGGCGGCGTCGGTTCGAAAGATGCTGGAAGACGCGGATACCTTCGTCGAGTGCGGCCCCGGCGACGTCCTTACCGGGCTGCTGCGACGAATCGAGCCGACGGCGACCGGGTTCAGCGTCGGCGACGCGGACGCTCTTGCAGATACAGCGGCGGAGTTAGCTATATGAGTCTGGAAGGAAGAATCGCACTTGTAACCGGCGCGAGCCGCGGTATCGGCAGAGCGATTGCGCTCGCGCTCGCTGCAGACGGGGCGGTGGTAGCGTGCGCCTCGACGAAGCCCGGGGGGGCGGACGAAACTGCTGCTGCCTGCGGTAACGGAGCGATGTCGCTTGTCTGCAATATCGGCGACACGGAAAGTGTGACCGCTGCCATCGACCAGATCACTAAGGAAAGGGGCGGCCTGCATATCCTGGTTAACAATGCCGGCATCACGAAGGATCAGTTGTTGATGCGCATGAGCGACGAGGAGTGGGACGATGTCATCGACGTCAACCTGAAAGGCGCCTTCCGAACGATTAAGGCGGCGGTACGGCCGATGATGAAAGAGCGCTGGGGGCGGATTATCAATTTGACCAGTATCGTCGGCATCGGCGGCCAGGCGGGGCAAGCAAACTACGCCGCGGCAAAGGCAGGGTTGATCGGATTGACCAAGAGTGTTGCAAAAGAATTCGGAAGTCGGGGTATCACTTGCAACGCGATTGCGCCGGGATTCATCGAGACCGACATGACTTCGAGCCTGCCCGATGAAATGCGTGACAAAATCACGTCTACTGCGGCAGCCGGTCGACTCGGAACGCCTGAGGACGTTGCTGCAACAGCTACGTTCTTAGCGAGCGACGGAGCTTCGTATATCACGGGACAGGTTCTCGTAGTAGACGGAGGGCTTACGCTCTAAACCCCACAAGGCAATAATAGGTAACAATAGCAACAATGGAAGACATTCTCGCAAGAGTCAAGAAGATTATCGTCGAAGAGACCAACCGCAATGAGGACGAGATCAAATTGGAATCGTCGTTTCAAGAGGACCTGGGTGCGGACTCGCTGACGATCGTCCAGATCGTCATGAACATGGAGGACGAGTTCGGAATCGAGATTCCGGACGAGGAGGTCGAGTCGATCAAAACGGTTGGCGCGGCGGTGGACCATATCAAGAAGAAACTCGAAGAAAAGGGCGAGTAGGCCCAAGAGATGCCTT
>JAICGT010000241.1 GCA_025922995.1 Fimbriimonadales bacterium | reverse complement strand
GGCTCCACATGCAATTCGACTCCTAACCCAAGACCGGGCACAATATCACCGATGATGGCGTTTGGATTTTCGGTTCGCGGATTGTCACTGGTCACCCAAGCGACGTGCGCAATTCCAGAAACCGCTTGCGCCATCTTCGGCCGCTTCGATTTATCACGGTCACCGCCACAGCCGAAAACGCAGATTAGCCTTCCGGAAGTCAATTCTTTCGCCGAAAGAAGTACTTTTTCTAACGCATCCGGAGTGTGAGCGTAGTCGACGATAACGCTTATTCCCTTGTTGTTTGGCACTGACTCGAATCGCCCAGGCGCACCGCTCACCGAGTTAAGGGCGCGGGCCGATTCATCGATCGTATAGCCCAGCGCCAGCAGCGATGAAAAGACGGCCATGCCATTAGAAATATTGAATCTCGCCCCGAGGGGAGCGTTAATGTCCACTTCCCTATCATTGCAAACAACACGCATATCCAGGGCGTCTAGACCGGGTTCGGCGTCAATCAACCGAACATCTCCGCTTTCGCCGAACGTAATCGCGCTTGCGACTTTTGAGGCAATGATTCGTCCGTAATCGTCGTCGACATTGACCACTGCCTTCAGCGACTTCGTCGAGGGCAGGTTAAAAAATAGCCGCTTCTTCGCGTCGAAGTATTCGTCGAAGTCGGCATGAAAATCCAAGTGGTCTTGACTAAGGTTTGTAAACACCGCAACGTCGAACTCGACACCGTCGATACGGCGTTGTGACAGTGCGTGAGAAGACACTTCCATCGTGACGGCATCAACACCGGCGCTAACACATCGCGCTAGGAACGCATTGATATCCGGCGAAAACGGCGTAGTCAATCCCGTTTCAAAGCTGTCATCACCGACGTAGGCGCCCAGCGTCCCCAAATAACCGGTCTTTAGCCCTAGCGCATTCAATGCCTGTCGGAGCACCCAAGCGACCGTGGTCTTCCCGTTTGTTCCTGTGATGCCGATCACGCGTAGTCTGGTGCTTGGATCACCGTACACTCTTTTCGATAGCCTCCAGCATGCGTCGATCGAATCCTCGACCAAAAGCGCCGGAGCGAGGCTTTCAAACATCGCTAGCCGAGAAACTGCGACGGACGCTCCGGCACCTGACGCAGCAGCCGCAAAATCATGGCCATCGACGGAAGCGCCCGGCATAGCGACAAACAAAGAACCCGACCCCGCTTTGCGAGAGTCGAGTGTCACAGAGTCCACAAGAGCATCGCCGGAAACAGCCAGTACACCAGGAACCGATGCCAAGTCAACGAGGCGCAACGGCGCCTCCCTCGGAAGGCGAAATGCGGAACTTTCTCAATAAAGCGCGTGCAGTTTCTTTAAACACGGGTCCGGCAACCACGCCGCCGTAATACCCGCCTTTTTGTGGCTCGTCAATCATCACAAGCACGACGGCGCGTGGATTCTCTGCAGGAACATACCCCACGAAGTTGCTCACATACTGCGAACCAGGCAATCGGGATGAACCCAGTTTTTGCGCCGTGCCGGTTTTCCCGGCAAGTCGATAGCCGTCTATCCGCATGCGTTTTCCTGTTCCGCGATCGCCTTGGATCACGGCTTCCATCATGTGCAGAATGTCACGCGACGTAGTCGCCGAGAAAACGCGCTTGCCCTGCCTGACGGGTTGTTCTTTGCCGTCGATTCTTTTGATCAGCCGGGGAAGCGACCGAATGCCGTCGTTTGCAAAGATTGTGAACGCGCTCGCCAGGCCGATCGGCGTCGTTGCCATTGCCTGTCCGAATCCTAAATTCGCGGTCTGCACGGTCTTGTTGTAGTCGTCGAAATTGATGCTCGCCTTCCTTTCGTTTGGCAGGCCAATCTGTTGCGGCGCTAACAGTCCGACATCGCGCACCATATCTGTGAACGTCTTAAAGCCCATCTTCACCGCCCACGTTGCCGCCGCCAAATTGCAGCTGACTTCCATGCACTTGGCCGGGTTTACGGTGCCGTGTGCCCTGCCTCCGTGGTCACCGGCGCAAGACATCGCCGTTTTAGAAAAGTATTTGGTTCCGGAACACTGCATCGTCGTGTTTGCATCGATTGCGCCGGTTTCCAGCGCCAGCGCAAGCGTAAACACTTTGAAAGTCGAACCCGGCTCAAAGACCAGCTCCGTCGCCGGGTTGAGTTCGGGGCTCACACCACCGTCTTGAATTGAATCTCGTTTGGCTTCCGCAACTCTGCTCGGATCGAACGTCGGCCACGTCGCCATCGCCATTAGGTCGCCGGTCTTGGGGTCTATGACGATTGCCGTGCCCCTGGTCGCTCCGTGCAACTCGCACGCGGCGCCCAAGGCGTTAGAGGCTGCAATCTGCAGATCCGGCTCGATCGTCAGTTCGATGTCGGCGCCTGCCACGGCTTCTGAAGTCTCTTTGTCGAGCCAGGGCAAAAAGTGCCCTTCGCTATCGGTTACGCCTTTCTTCGCGCCGGACTTACCGCTCAACTGCTTTGAGAGCGATTCTTCAAGGCCGATCTGGCCGACGCCCTTGGCGTCGACATAACCTATGAACGGCGCGCAGTACTTGCCCAGGGGATACTCTCTTGATTCCACGGGCCGCGTCCAAACTCCGCTCGCCCCATTCCTGGACCTCACCGCCGCGACTTCCCTCGCTTGCTCGCGGCTCAATACGAATCCGAAATCGTTCGCCGGCCCTTTTCGCATTGCATAGTCGCGCAATTCCGCACCGGATACGCCGGCAGCTGCGCCGAGCTCCGCCCAAAAGGCAGGATTATCCGGAATTGTTTCGCTCTTGCCGTTGATGCCTAAAACGACCGAATCGACCGACCCTGCCAACAGTCTGCCATCAGCGGCGTAGATGTCGCCTCGCGGAGCGCGCACGACGTCTTCGGCCCAGAGCCTGTCGACACTCTCTGCCTTTGCGAGAATCGCGCCGCGTCCCAACCACTGCACACGCAATTGGTTGCCGACCACGACCGTAAACGCAAGCGCGAGCAACGCCGTCGGGAACCATAGCCCCGTTGCTCCCAACTCTTGACTGGGTTTGCGGCGCTTAGTGTGTCCTTCCATTGGCTGCAAGATAAGACGGTGTCAAGCCGTTGAGGGACGCCCAAGTTTGGATACGCTCAGCGCTTTGCAAGTGGTCGATCTCGCGACGCAAGCCGGCAAGCTCCGCAGTTGCTTGCTCAGCCCGCGCCCTCGCACTGATGGCGTCTCTTCGTGCC
>JAICGT010000240.1 GCA_025922995.1 Fimbriimonadales bacterium | reverse complement strand
GCTACGAAGAAATGCAAAGGGCCAGGGAAGGCATCAGGACAAGCTCCGAATAAGGGTAATTCATGTTATCGCTACTTGTCACTCTAGTTATCATTCCAGTCCAGGATCGGGCGATTTCGGTTACGGAATTTATCAAGGGCTTCGACACGGAATCGGTGAAGCACGTCGCGTCGAAGGAAATCGGCGATAACATCATCTTCGTGCACGCCCAGGATAAGTCGGCAGACGAAATCAAGAAAAAGCTTGCGACGGCGTTAAGCGCGACATGGCGAAAAACAGACACCGGCTTTAGGCTCGAGCGGCCGCAGACGCAAGCAAAAGAATTGGAGCGAAAAGAAGCCGCGGAGCGGGCGAAGATTTTCGCAGAATACAAGGAAACGCTTCGCAAGAAGCTCGCAGAGCACCAGACCGCCGAAAGCCGTGCGAATGCCGCCCTGCAGAGCTTGCTGAAGTTTCAAGAGAAGTATCGCATTTCGCGCCCCGATGCTTTCAAGCCTGAAACCGACATGCCTGCGGATTGGCTCCTGTTTTCGATTCTCGACAAGATCGACCCTGTGGAAATCGCTTCCCAGCCCTTTGCCTACGGCCGTCAGCTTTCGAACAAACCGTTCGGCGAGCAGAGACAACTGCCCTCCGGCACGACGCAATTCATTTTAGACTACGAAAGAGATCGGCTTGAGATGGCGGACTTCGCCGACACGATTCTAAACGCAACCGCAGAAGGGCCGATGAGCGACTGGATCAAGGAACAGGTCGAAGATGTCCGGCAACCGCGCTCCTTGGAAAGAGTACTGTTCCAGTTCGGCAGAGGTTCGGAGTCATTCAATGCCGGAATCTTTTTGTTTGATTCCTCCGGCGAGATTTTTACGAGTTCCTCCATCTGGACGCCGACGTTCAGGGTGCCGGATCGGTTTGAGGTTCCTTATCAGCTGACTGCAGAGTTCACGGACGTGCAACGTGCTTTTGTCGAATCGGCCTATGGCTATAAATTTATCCGAGACCCGCATCCTGAGGCTATCGACAAGATAATGGGAGTTGAGCCACTCTGTTCCACCGAGCCGCTACTTAGAGAACTCGCGAAGCATAAGGCGAAACCATTGATCGCCGTGCTCGACGATCGCTTATTGTCAGCTATAGACAGGGCAACGGGTTCGATCAAGAATGTCTCCTCGTTCGTGCAGAAAGCCGAGGACACGGGAGCCATAACAACTCTCGAAAACGCCGAATGGATCATTCTTCGCCCGCCGTATCTGCTGGATACGGAGTGGAGGCGCTTTGACAGAAGCGCCATCAAACCCTTCTTGGATTCGACCAAGAAAGCAGGCTACGTAACGATCGAAGGGCATATTGCGGTGAATGGTGCTTCGCCATATAGCTACATTCCGCTGCCGGAGTATATCGGCATCTACTTGGACAACAATGGCTATGTCCTCGTCAGCGAAACAAACCGTGACATTTCGGCAACTTCGAGGGTCGTCAAAGATGTTCTGAAGTTGCGAGGTGGGCTTCCACGCGAACCGACTGAGGTGCCTGTCTCTGCGCTGTCGTTGGCAGGACGGGCTGAATTGCTTCGCGGGGCGATAGGCGGGGCAGCTTCCCTCGAGGCTCGTCCTGGCCAGACAGCGACATCGCTGGAAAGAAACGGCAACTATGCGCTGCCTTATGGGTTGCGTGCAGATTCAGTCGTACGCATTATTCCGATAACGGCGGGTTGCGTTGGGCTCAAGCAACCCTTCCCCAATGCCTACTCCGCTGAAGAACTGGGCTGGGCATGCGGCAGTTACAGAAAGTCTCCCACAGAAATGATGGCCGATCCTTATTGGTACGGCGAAAGGCGTGGCGTGCAAGTTGAGATGTTGCTAACCCCGAAAGCTATGCTATCGAGCGAGTACTTCGAGTCAGCGGGCGAAATGAAAGAAATGAAAGGCTATTCCTCGCTGCCTGCTGAGTTTCGGAAGGAGGTCGAGAAGGCCCATGAAGAGGCGCATAAGTTTTTCGGCGGCGGCTCTTGAAGCCATCGGGCGTCGCCTGATATCGATGGACCGGTGGCGCCAACTATAAATCCGTTCCCAAAGACGAAAATGGTTTACCTTCGGCCTTCTCGTGACATTAGTAGTACATAGAACATATCGGACAGCCTGAACTCGATTCATCCTGCATTCGTGAAAAGTGAGCGATGCTGCTATTCATTTGTTAAGGCCGGAAAAAATGAGCAACTAATTGATCGAAAATGTGAATGAATAGTGAATAGCGGCTTCGTTATGCCTTCACGGTTGACTGCGGCGGCGCCTAAGAAACCAAAACGCGCTGCCGAGCAAGACAGCCGTTAGGTACCAATACGGAATCGAGCGCGCGAAGCTGAAGTACGCGGGATCCTCGTTCCTCATCGCATCGCCGACATGGGCTTCGAAACTCTCGGACAGCGCGATAAACGTAGGGTCGAACCATGGAATAACCCATGCGACGACCAAGACGGCTAGGGAACCGAGAATCGGTCTCCAAACCGCACCGAGGGCTGCGGCCAGGGATAACGCGACGGTTGTCACGACGACCGCGCTGAACGGCGGCATCTTGTCCATGACTTCGGCTATCGGCAGCATCGTTGCCTGATTGAACCTAATCGGAGACGAATCGAGCCTCGGCGGGTATAACCAAGGGAGCCTGCGGCGATGCAGCCGAAGGCCAAGGCCGACGACGAGGTTAGCTGAAATCTATGGTGTCACCATCCCAAGCCAAGACTTACGACAAGCTCGATTTCCTTAAACTGATGTTCCTCTCCCGAGAGGGAGACCGCCGTGAGGGCGTGCTGCTGCGGCAGTCCAAAGGCTGGTTCCAGGTCTCCGGCATGGGCCACGAGGCGCTTGCCGCGCTCGTGCTGCACATGAGGGACGATGACTACATCTTCCCCTACTACCGAGACCGCGCGATCCTGCTCCAAAAGGGCATGACAAACCAGGAGCTTGCGTACGCGTACTTCGCCAAGCGAAACAGCACCAGCGGCGGCCGCCAAATGCCCGGCCACTACAGCAACCGCGAGAAGAACGTCTGGAGCGTCCCGACGCCAACCGCCGGCAACCTCCTCCCCGCGGCGGGGGCGGCATGGGGCATGCAGCTCGAAGGCAAGGACAGCGTGGTGCTTGCCACCTTCGGCGACGCCGCGAGCCGTCAGGGCGAGGTCTATGAGGCCATCGCCTTCGCGCAGCAAGAGAAGCTGCCGAT
>JAICGT010000239.1 GCA_025922995.1 Fimbriimonadales bacterium | reverse complement strand
TCGCGACGGAAGCCGGCGCGGAATGCCTGTTTTATGCGCTGGCTGTCGGGGCATCCGTCGCGAATGGCCGAGTCGATGAAATCGACATCGCCGTTCGTGGACCGCAACCGATGCTGAAGGCCACCGCGAAGGTGTTTGTCGACGCCACGGGCGATGCGACCCTTTCGCGGCTTGCGGGCGCGAAGATCGAGTCCGGCGACGTGACCGGCAAGAACCAGCCGATGACACTACGCTTCACACTCGGCAACGTCGACACGTTGCAAGTTGCGCAGTTCTTCGGCGACGATGCGCGCCCGAACGATCCGGATTTTCTTTCGGTCGGCTACGCGAAAGCAGAGGAAAGCGCGATCGGCTCCCTCGTGAGCAAAGCGATCGAGGAAGGCGTGCTCGAAGCTGACGACTTAGGATACTTCCAGTTTTTTACGGTTCTCGGCAGACCGCGAGAGCTTGCGTTCAACTGCCCACGGATCGTCGGATTCGACCCGGAAGACCCATTTGAGGTCTCCCGTGCACTTCAGATCGGCCGCGAGAAGGTGTTTCGAATAGCGGCGTTTTGTAAGCGGTACCTGCCGGGATTCGCCGGTTCGTACGTTTCCGTGGTTGCGCCGCTGATGGGCATCCGCGAGAGTGGCAGGGTCGTCGGCGACTATGTCCTGACCGAGGACGACCATCAACAGTGTCGCAAGTTTCCCGACGCCGTGGCTCGCAACCGCTACCCAATCGATATTCACCTTGCCGACGGCGGTGTGGAGCTTCGAAAGCTGCCGCCGAACGACTACCACGAGATTCCGTACCGCTGCCTTTTGCCGGTCGGGGTCGACAACTTGCTCGTAGCAGGTCGATGCCTAAGCGCTACGTTTGTCGCCCAGAGCAGCGTGCGAATCCAGCCGGTGTGCCGCGCTCTCGGCGAGGCGGCGGGAGCGGCCGCGGCGCTCTCTGCTCAGTCCGACATTTCTCCTCGAGATTTGCCTTACGAGAGCTTGCGCACGGTGTTAGACCTTTAGCTTGCGGCAGGGTCGCTACGCGCAGACGAGGAGATATTCACTATTCATTCACTTTTTCTATCAATTAGTCCCACACTTTTTCCGGCCTTAACAAATGAATAGCGGAATTGCGCATTTTCATTAATGCCACTTGAAGGATGTTTTCTCTGTTCGAATCGACCATGTACCCTTAAGGTCACGAAACGGCCAAAGGTAAACCAAAAATCTCTGAGATTTTGAGGCGGCAAAAGCGCTAGCAAGCTCGCGCAGTCCAAAAATTGCGCTATCTAAAGTATACTGGTGCTATGCAGGAGTTCCCGATTACGCTGACCCCGGAAGCGGTGGCACACGCCAAGCGGCTGATGGCTCGAAAGGGGCATGAGGGCGAGTACCTGCGGGTCGGGGTGAAGGGCGGTGGCTGCTCGGGGTTCGAGTACGTGATCAAGTTCGATTCCAACCGCCGAGAGACCGATTTCGAGCAGGATTATGATGGGTTGACGGTTCTGGTCGACCCGAAGTCTGCGGAGTTTCTTGTAGGCACGACGCTCGCCTACAGCAGCGATCTGCTTTCCGGCGGGTTCATTTTCGAGAACCCGAATGCCGCCCGATCGTGCGGCTGCGGCACGAGCTTCACGCCTAAAAAAGCCGGCTAACCTCCGATCTGGCTCATCCCTCGGCCAGTAACTTTTTGGCCCTCGGCGAGGTAATGCCGCTCCGGCTTATGTGCGACAACTTCCGAAATTAGTGCGGCGATGTCGTCGTCCGTCGCCCCTGTTCGCAACGGGCCGCGCAAATCGACCTCGCCGTCGCTCATCAGGCAGGGACGCAATTGGCCGTCGGCGGTGAGGCGCAGGCGGTTGCAGCGCTCGCAAAGGTCGTTGCTGATTTGGCTGATAAACCCGACGGTGCCGCCGGCGCCGGTGAGGCGGAAGCTGCGTGCGGGACCGTTGGTGGTAATTTCCGCGGGAGTTAGTGGGCCGAGTTCGTTCTGAATTCGGGCCATCGCGACGTCGTTGGATACCATTCGACGTCGCATTTCCGTGTCCGAAAGCATGCCGTCGTCAGATGTGACGCGCAATTGAAAGAGTTCGCTTTCTCCCCGCAGGGCCGACATGGATTCGAAGCTGTCCGTCGAATCTAAGTTCCAACGAATCGGCATTAATTCGATAAATCGAACGTGAATCGGGCGGTCGATAGTCAGCCGCGCAAAGTCGGCTGCCTCGTCGTCGTTGAAGCCTTTCATTAATACGCAGTTTATTTTTACAGGTGAGAGATCGTATCGAATTGCAGATTCCAAGCCGTCAAGCACTTTCTGCAAGTTTCCGCGCCTTGCAATCTCGACAAACCTATTTTCACGAAGAGTATCTAGGCTAATGTTGACGCGATCCAAGCCAGCTTTTTTCAGGTTCGAAGCCATTTCAGGCAACAGAAAGCCGTTTGTTGTCAGGCTTAAGTCCGTGATGCTTTTATGCTCGCGAACTCGCCGGATTAACTCGGGAAGGTCTTTGCGGACAAGGGGCTCGCCGCCTGTTAATCGCACCTTGGTTATCCCCATGTCGGCTGCGATGCTTATGATTCGCGCCATTTCCTCAAAAGTCAGCAACTCGTCTTTTGGAGAAACCGGATATCCATTTTCCGGCATGCAATAAACGCAACGAAAATTGCAGCGATCGGTAACGCTGACGCGCAGATAATCGATGGTGCGGCCGAAACCGTCGATCACGAGATTTCCTCCAATATCTGCGGAAGTTTATTCGTTATCTCGCTATTCGTTGCCAAACGGTCACAGCCCGCGTCTTTTCCAGCTTGGTGCAACTCCTTCTCTTTATGTCCGGCGTGGCCGATGACGAACGCCCCTTTCGCTCGGAGACTCGCAACGTCGGAAGCCATGGTCGGCCTGCCGAGCGCGATGATCGCTGCGTCGCATTCTTGCGGCACCGAGGCGACGATGGCTTCGTGACCAAAAGCGGTAAGCGTTTGCTTGAGCCTGCTCGACCACAGGAGGTTATCCTCCAAAATAAGAACCTTCAAAACTAATCCGAGGCGCCGGCGGTTTCCAGGTTGCTTTTGTTCAGCCAGTCCGAAAGGAACGGACCTACATACAAGTAGCCGACGACCAGTAACGCGAGGGGCACCAACACCCACTTCAACGTCTTGGCTAACAGCCTGCGGGAACCGCGATTCACGAGTTCATTCTACCGTCGGTAGAATCAAGGCGTGCGCCTGTCAACCTCGCGAGACGCCG
>JAICGT010000238.1 GCA_025922995.1 Fimbriimonadales bacterium | reverse complement strand
TAGACCCAAAATTTTGCCCGTTTTATGCAGTTTCGGCGCATTTTGATGCGTTTAGCAGCCGCGGACCCGATAACGCAAATTAGGAGATTGCTTGGCTAAAGGGTTTACTTTTGAACGGCCGACCTAGAATTCCAACTAACCCCCTCCAGCCCGCTCAACTCACAACCAAGGCCGACCTTTGGATCTCAAACAGATTAAGCAAATCATCGAACTCATGAAGCGATCAGAGCTGACCGAGTTCGCCGTCGAGGAAGAGGGGTTTAAGCTAAAGATCCGACGAGGTACGAACGGCATCCCGATGATCTCGGCGGGCTTGGGAACCGCCACCCCGTTTTCATCTGCCGATTCGACTCCTGCCGCCGCGCTGCCAGCATCAGCGTCCGCCGCAGGGAGTGCCAGCAAAGACGAAGCTGGATATACCTATATTAAGTCACCAATGGTCGGAACGTTCTATCGCGCAGCCTCTCCGGAGAGCAAACCCTTCGCCGACGTCGGCACCAAGGTCGTGGAAAACTCCGTCGTTTGCATTATCGAGGCAATGAAGATCATGAACGAGATCCAAGCGGAGGCGAAGGGCTCGGTCGTCGAGGTGTTGGTGGAAAATGGCCAGCCCGTCGAATACGGGCAAAGGCTCTTCAAGCTGAAACAAGGCTAAAGCAGCCGGCAACTGCTTTCCTGCCACGCCCGTTGTCACGCCCCGATTTGCACACGCCGGGCGTGAGGCATCCAGTCGCTTACCTTTTCATCTCCTGATGATTCAAAAAGTCCTCATCGCCAACCGCGGTGAAATAGCCCTTCGAATTGTACGAGCCTGCCGCGAAATGGGGATCAAAACCCTCGCGGTTTATTCCGAAGCGGATGTGCAATCGTTGCACGTTCAGCTTGCGGACGAGGCAATCTGCATCGGGGGAAACAAGAGTGCAGACAGCTACCTCCGCGCCGATCGTATCATAAGTGCCGCCGAAATCGCCGATGTAGACGCCATCCACCCAGGCTATGGCTTTCTTTCGGAGAACCCGAAGTTTGCCGAGCAATGCGAGTCGTGTAACATCAAGTTCATCGGCCCAAAATCGAAATCAATCAAGATGATGGGCGACAAAGCCGTCGCCAAGGATACCGTCAAGAAGGCAGGCGTTCCAATCGTTCCAGGGTCAGATGGCCCCGTGGAATCCGAAAGCGACGCGGTTAAAATCGCTCGGAAAATCGGGTATCCCGTAATCATCAAAGCGGTGGCTGGAGGGGGAGGCCGCGGAATGCGAATCGCGCATAACGACGTCTCCTTTGCGAAGGAGTATCACGTTGCCCGCGGCGAAGCGGAGAAGGCGTTTGGGAATGGCGCGGTCTACATCGAAAAATACATCGAGAAACCGCGGCACATTGAATTCCAGATCCTCGCCGATTCCCATGGCAAGGTACTGCATCTCGGCGAACGCGACTGCTCGGTGCAACGTCGCCACCAGAAGCTGATTGAGGAATCCCCCTCGCCTTTTCTCACGCCGGACCTGCGGAAGAAGATGGGCAAGGCAGCCATCAAGGCAGCCGAAGCGGCCGAGTATGAGAATGCCGGGACGATCGAATTTCTCGTCGATGCCAAGGGCAATTATTACTTCATCGAGATGAACACGCGTATTCAGGTCGAGCATCCGGTCACCGAAGAGGTCACCGGGATCGACTTGATCAAGCAGCAGATCCACGTCGCCAACGGCGACAAGCTGGATTTCGATCAGGGCGACGTGAAGTTCGAGAAGCACGCCATCGAGTGCCGCATTAACGCCGAGGACCCGGCACGCAATTTCGCCCCGTCGCCCGGCACCATTGGACTCTATTATGCGCCGGGCGGACATGGCGTGCGCGTCGATTCCCATGCCTATAGTGGCTACACCATCCCGCCGTACTACGATTCAATGATCGGGAAGCTCATCTGCTACGGATCGACCCGGAAGGTTGCCTTGGAGCGCGCGTATCGCGCCCTCAGCGAATACTTGATTCGCGGCATCAAAACCACGATTCCGCTGCATCGCGCGATCATGGCGGACCCGGTTTTCATCGAGGGTAAGGCAACGACCGCCTATATGGAAGACTTCCTGGGCCGAACGGCGACGGACTTGTTTTCGTAACTCGGGGTCCTTCGGTCCTTCACTAAACTGCCGGATAAAATCCGGATCGGCCCATATATCGGAGAGAGCTCGCAACTCACGGGCTCTTCTTGTTCTCTCTATCGGCCGACTAACGCCGTTCACTTCAGTCCACCATAAACGCCTCGACCAAGCCCACCCCCGTCGCGTTGTTTTTTCCCCGTATCGTGGTGGTATAGGCGCCCGGCGGCAGCGTGATCAGAATCGCTCCCTCCAGATCGTTGAGCGGGGCGTTTCCCGTCGCGACAATGTCAGCCTGTTGGGACGTCTTCCAATCGTCATTCTCCGCCAGCATCGAGTTGCCCTGCCACACCTGCACGATCGTGTCGCTGACCGCACCCGCGACGCCAAAGCTGGTGAGAGACGGGCCGGTGCCTCGAACCAACACGCGCAGCGGCGCGCTGCCGCGAATGACAAAACCGCCAATGAGAATGTTTTCCCCCGTGCCGATGTTCCCACGCGTGGCGAAATTCACCAGCGGTGACGCCGCTGCCCGCGCGTTGTGCTCATAGTTTCGACCGTTGTGCGGGGTCGTGGTGTAAGGAAAAACCTTGTTCAGAATCGCATCGTTGGCACTCACGTTATCGATGCCGTCCGCCGACCGAATCGTAAGTGGAAGCGATCGGAGATCGCTGATCACCGCCGTCACGCCAATGTCGATCACATCCTCGCCGAACCGACGCCCATTCGGCCAGCCGCCAGGAACATAAAACCGGTTTGCATCCGCCCCGATTGCGCTCCCCGGCAATCGAAATGGATGACCCGCGACGGGGCTTTCCAAAACGTCACCACCAAAAATACTGAGGCGCGAATAACCTGGGTCATCCGGAAGCGTAGCATTTGTTGCCCCGCCACCTGGAAGTCGGGCCCGCGCCGTCGACAAATCAACTTTGATTACATCGGGAATAAAGATCGCCGCCAGGTCACTTCGATTTGTCGTCGGTGCAACATTCCCCTTAAGCACCAGCGCATTGATCAAAGTGGCCAGTTCTGGATTGTCGGCGTAAGTCTTGAACAACGCTGCGTCGCTGGTCGGCTTCGTGCGATTGTACAGATCCTTGTCCTTAATCGCGACGAACGCCTCGCAGAACAGCGG
>JAICGT010000237.1 GCA_025922995.1 Fimbriimonadales bacterium | reverse complement strand
GGAATCCCCATCTCATCCAGCATGCGCCGCATATGCTCGGTGCGTGTCGGCTCGCCCGTCTCGAGATACCGCTCATACCAGTGCGACTGCTTCACCTCAGGCGAGAAGGTCTCGAACACCTTCCGCCACGCTTCGACGGCCTTCTCGGTCTCACCGTTGAAGCCGCCTTCATCGAAGGTCGCTCGAAGTCCCTTCCGGGATGCCGCCCAATAAGCACAGAGCGTGTCGTCTAAATCGAAATAAATCGCCTTTATCATCTTTATAACTAGGGCAAGTGCATTGCCTTTCGGACCAGAGACATCGTCTCACTCGCGACTTCGCGGGCTCGATCGGCGCCGGTCTCCAAGATTCGAAGCACTTCGCCACGGTCTTGTTCCAAGTCCTTCCTTTTCTGACGTATCGGCAGCAGGGCAGCGTTCACCGCCTCCGCAGCCTCACGCTTATTTTGTACACATCCCCGCAGCCCCGCGGCATCCTCCTCCCAGGTGATTTTCCAGTTGGGGTTATACACGCGGTTCAGCGCGCACACCGCGCAGCCATCCGGATGCCCAGGATCGTCTTTGCGCATCTTCGTCGGATCGGTAAAGGCGCCCATAATCTTCGTCGCGGTTTCCTCTTCTGAGTCCGCGAGATAAATCGCATTGCCGTAGCTCTTGCTCATCTTCCGAGCGTCCAGCCCCATCATCTGCGGGGTCTCGCTCAACACATTCGCGATATCCGGAAACACATCCCCGAACAAAAAATTAAACCGCCGGGCGATCTCCCTTGTGATTTCCAAATGCGGAACCTGGTCTTTCCCGACAGGAACCCCAAACGGGCGATAAAGCAATATATCCGCAGCCTGCAAAACCGGATAACCCAGCAAACCATAGCTCGCATCCGCCTCGCCGGTTAGGTTGTCGCGCTTCTCCTTGAACGTCGGCACGCGCTCCACCCACCCCAGCGGCGTCACCATGCTCAAAAGCAGATGCAACTCCGCATGCTCCTTCACCTGCGACTGCAAAAAGATCGCCGTCTTCGCGGGGTCCAGCCCCGCCGCCAGATAATCGATCGCAACCTCGATCGACGCCTCCTGAATCCCCTCGGTGTCCTCGATCCGCGTCGTCAGCGCATGCCAATCCACCACGCAGCAATAAATCTCGAACTCATCCTGCAGGCCAACCCAATTGCGCAGCGCACCCTCCAGGTTGCCAAGGTGCAGCTTGCCGGTGCCGGTGGGCTGCATTCCGCTGAGGAGACGTTTCTTGGACACTGCTTGGATCATACCGAGTAACCTCGTACGCTATGCTCGGAGCATTGCTCATGGCCGTTTCGATTGTAAGCGCTGACCCGTTTCAAGGCGCGGCTTGGCTCACGATCCCTGCCAGGCCAAGTCCCATCGAATCCGCGCGCTGGATCTGGGCGAAAACGGGCGACACAACACCCACTCTGGACAATGCGGCGGCGGGAACCGTAGTGTTCACCCGCGAATTCGAGTCGACTGAAGGACGGTACGTATCCGTCGCGTTTTCTTGTGATAACCGCTGCAAAGTCTATTTGAACGGTCAGCAGCAAGGCGAGTCAGACGACTGGCACAGTCCGAAGGCGTTCTCGGTGAGAACGAAAGTAGGCACTAACACGCTACGAGTTGTCGCAACAAACGACGCCTCCGACGGAGCCAAGAACCCGGCCGGCTTTATCGCCGCGTTGGAAATCGACGGCCGTGTAATCGTCACCGATTCCTCCTGGCAATCGGAAAGCGGCGAAGTCGTAGACCTCGGACCCGCGTCCATCGACCCCTGGCGACTGAAAGCGGTTACTTACGAGCCCTCCCCGATTTTCCGTAACGAGTTCTATGCGCAAACTGTAAAAACGGCCACGCTGCATGTAATCGGCCTCGGCCATTTTCAGGCGTACATAAATGGTGAGCGCATCGGGCAAGGTGCGATAAATCAAGCGTGGTCGGAATACGACAAGCGGATTTTCTATCAGGAATTCGATGTCACCGCTAACATCCAGTACGGACTAAACGCCGTGGGCTTCATGTTGGGTAACGGCTTTTGGTCCGTTAAGCAGCCGCCCGGGAATCGTGCAGTAAAAGGCGACGCAATGCCTGATTTTAGTCAGGGTAACCAGTATCTGTTGCGTTACATACTGGAAATTGAAGATTCAAGAGGTGTGAGACAGTTGGTCAAAAGCGATCCCGAAACCAAGTGGAGATACGGCCCCGTCGATTTTTCACACATTTACGCGGGTGAGGACTTCGTTGCGGTTACCATTCCGCATGGATGGAATAGGCCGTCGTATGACGATTCAAATTGGAGGGCCGCAGTCGTGGCAAAGCCGCCCAGTGCGCAAATCACTAAGCAGTTTTGGCCCGAACTAACGGAGAAGGACGTATTCCGGCCAGTTGAGATTCGTCAGCCGAAGCCCGGTGTTTACAGCTACGTTTTCCCGCAAAACGCAATGGCCATCATTCGCTTTACCGTTCGCGGTCAGACAGGGCAGGTGGTTCGACTTAAGCCATCTGAGGTGATGTCCGAAAGCGGGGTAGTGCAGCAGCTCAACTTATGGGGGCGAGATTGCACGTTCACATACGTTTTAGGAAGCGACCGTCCCGAGACCCATCAGTGGCTGTTCCATTACAACGGATTCCAATATGTAGAGTTAACCGGCTCCGTCCCGGCGGGAGAGCCGAACCCAAACGGCTTGCCGGTGGTCGAGAGCATCGAAATGGTGCACGTCCGCACCGACAACAAACAAGCCGGTGCGTTCAAAAGCAGCAGCGACCTCTACAACCGAACCCATTCCCTGGTCGATTGGGCGATGCGTTCCAACATGAGTTTCGTCCTCACCGATTGTCCGCATCGCGAAAAATTGGGCTGGCTCGAATGCGCGCACTTGTTAATGCGAACCTTCGCATACAACTACGATTGCCGCGACTGGTTCAAGAAGATTTGTATGGACATGCGCGACGCACAACTGCAAAACGGACGCGTCCTAACGGTTGCTCCCAAATACTTAATGCGTCCACCGGACGACCTTTACGCATTCACCGTCGAATGGGGTGCAGCCAGCGTTCTATTGCCGTGGCAAGCCTACGAATGGTACGGCGATAAATCGTTCTTGACCGATAACTACGAGATGATGAAACGCTTCGTAGATCACATCGAAAGCGTGTCTCCGAATGGCATTGCTCCCGGAATGTTAGGCGATTGGTACGACTACGGACACGGACAGTCCCCGGGGCCAAGCCGATT
>JAICGT010000236.1 GCA_025922995.1 Fimbriimonadales bacterium | reverse complement strand
CGGGGGCGAAGCCGTTGGTTTCACTCTTAGGCCTCAATATCGGCTTTGGACAAAAGGCGACCGTCAACGCTCCTTAACGCCTGAGTGATCCTTATGTGTAAGCGGAGGCTGTATGAAGACCCGCATCGAGATGTTGCAGGAGATGGGAGTATCGAGCCATGACGCCGAGCAGTACATCCACCATCTCGAGGAGGCGTTGCCAAAATACGGCATCGCCGATTCAAGACTGCGGCTCGCACACTTCTTCGCTCAAGTGCTGCACGAGTCCGGCTGCATGCGGTTCGATATGGAGAATCTGAACTACTCTTCTGAAGCGCTGATGAAGGTGTTCGGCAAGTACTTCAAGACGAAGAAGGAGGCGGACGCATACGCGCGCCAGCCCGAGAAGATTGCAAATCGGGTCTACGCCAACCGGATGGGCAACCGGGGGGAGACCAGCGGGGACGGTTGGAAGTACCGGGGCCGCGGACTCATCCAACTGACCGGCCGGACCAACTACAAGGCTTTTGCCGAGTGGGTGGGTGACGCGACGGTCATGAACCAGCCCGACCGAGTTTCCAGCGAGTACGCTGTGCAGTCCGCCGTATTCTTCTGGGACAAGAACAACCTGAACAGGTTCGCCGATAAGGACGACGTGGTGGGACTGACCCGTAAAATTAACGGCGGCGAAAACGGACTTGCACATCGAAGAGAACTGTTCAACAAGGCCCATGGTCTGCTCACCATGCTGGGTCTTGGCAGTACGCCCGCGGGCTCCTGAGTTGCCGTGCAGGACGCCGTCAAATTCTCGTGTGTTGGCGCGGCAGCAGGCACGCTGGTCGTAACAGCCGATGCGTTCCGGAGACGACTTCATACACGCAAATGCCCAAGAACATAGTCATCTGCTGCGACGGAACCGGCAACGAGGTCAGCGCGAGCGAGTACACGAACGTCGTAAAGCTGTACCGTCGACTACGCAAGCAGGACCCGTCGCAGCTTAACTACTACGATCCCGGCCTTGGAACGTTAGGTACGCCCGGCTTTCGCACGTGGACGTTCACGAAGTTTTCGCGCCTCCGCGGGCTGGCGACGGGCTACGGCCTCGAGGACAACGTCAAGGACGCGTACTTATTCTTGATGCGCAATTACGAAGAGAACGACCGAGTGTTCCTCTTTGGCTTCAGCCGTGGCGCATACACTGTTCGCGCGCTTTCGGGGATGCTGTTTCGCATCGGCCTCCTCGAAGTGGGGAACGATCAGCTTGCCGAACACGCCATCAAGCGCTTCTTCGAACGCGTCCGGGGCAAACCGGATTGGGCCGGAATGGCCAGGTTCAAGAAAATCTTTTCGAGGCCTTGCCCGGTACATTTCGTCGGAGTATGGGACACGGTAAATTCGGTCGGGCTTCTGAGACCAAAAAGACTTGCCCAAACCGCCGACATGAAAGGCGTCAGCCACGGCCGACACGCCGTCGCGCTGAATGAAAAGCGCTCGAAGTTTCGCACGAACATGTGGGAGCCGGAGAACGGGCAGAACTTCGCGCAAGTGTGGTTTGCCGGGGTGCACGCGGACGTGGGCGGCAGCTATCGCGAGTCAGGACTCTCTGATGCCGCGCTCGAATGGATGTTGGTCGAAGCCGCGAAGTTCGGCCTCCTGATCGACTCGACCGCCGATGACGACCTGAAGCCGGATCCGCTCGGCAAGATGCACAATTCGCTGTTGCCGGTCTGGTGGCTGCTCGGATGGTGGACGCGCGACGTCGACCCGCTCAGGACAGGGCGACCCGTGTGGATTCATGAAAGCGTGCGCATTCGGCGCGAGAACGACGCGCGCTTTGATCGGAAATGTGAAAAGCAAATACGTGAGCCGTTTGAATATGTGAAGACCGCTCAGGAGATCCCGCGCCCGAACACGACAAGCAACTACCCAAGCGGGGGTTGAAACTAAGGTTAGCGGACTCTAAGGATTGAATATATATAGGGGTCCTCGCATCCGGTGGCGAATCCGATTTTCGCGAGTAAGCGTTACCGACGAGATCTGGCGGAGGCGCGCGCGCTAGAGGAGCAGCTGAAACTGCGCTTTCCCGAAGCCGTGGAAGCACGCACTATCGTCGGAGGCGCAGCGCTCGACGATACGCAGATTGACATGACCGGAGCGCCGTCCACGTTCTGGGCGGCGATCCTCGATTTCGCCGCCAGGACCCTCGAGCTCGAGGCTCTTCTCAACAGCGCCGAGCAGAAGCTGCGTCCCGCGCCAAAAGATGCCGACGTTCGGAACGCGATCGAGAGCGTGCGTCAGGTGACCGCGGCGAATGGGTCGCTTTCTCCGATGCGACTGCTGCTGAGCGGCGACCGGCCGTTTCTCGGCCGAACGTCGCTCCGTGAACTGGTGTCGGAGCTGCGCAACTGGAATTCGTCGGCATCGATCCTGGTCGTCCGCGGCGAGCCCGATTCCGGGCGCACGGAAACGCAGCTCTTGCTCGACGAAGGCCGCGACGCAGCGCGGGAGAAGTTCGTGTTGCTCGACGAGATGATGCCGCTCGAATCCACCTTCCGCGCCATTTGGAAAAACGCCGGCGCGGCTGGCCCGGTGCCGTCGCTGGGCCAGGAGCCGCTGACCACGGAGTCGGCGATGCTGATGGACTTCTGGACCGACGTGAAGGACGCGCTCGAGACGAACGACCGATGCCTGTGGGTCCTGTTCGACGATCTCGACAAAGGCGCCGGTCGGATTGCGGTGCGCACGCTCGCGGAGGTGCTCGCCATCCGGCTCAAGGACGTGAGCTTCCAGCGCCGCCTCCGTCTGGTGATGCTGGGTTATCCCGAACCGCAGCTGCCCGGCAAGGTCGTCGCGGCGCTCGTGCGCAACGACACCACCGATAGCATTGACGACTCGGAGGTCCGTGCCTTCGTCGATTTCTGCGCCAAAGCGGCAGGCAAGAACCTTGGTGACCCCGCGGCTGCGGCCGCTGACATCTGCGCGAAGGCGAAGGCCAAAACGAGCGACGTGGTGCCCTACCTCGAAGCCCTCAACGGCGAACTGCGCGCCTGGCACAAGAGCCTGTGATGGAATTCGAACGCGTCGTCGCCGAGCGTTCCGTCGATGCCCTCCGATACCTGCGTCGAGGGATGTCGTTGGTTGACGCGGTCGCCCTGATCAAGCTCGAGGGCGGCAAAATGATGTTCAACGGCCTGCGCATCACGCCCGATATCGTGATCGCGTTGAGCGGGGAAAGGAGCGGTGCCGGCTCGGCAGTGACCGTG
>JAICGT010000235.1 GCA_025922995.1 Fimbriimonadales bacterium | reverse complement strand
CAAACCATTGCTGCGTTCCGACAATTCTCCGGAAGAAGTCGTTTTTCATTGCCTCGCGGGCGATCAGCGCGAGGTCGTAGGCGCAGGTTTTGTGCTTGTCGTTTGGCAAGCCGTGCGGGTTTTGGAAATTTGTGTGCGTGCAGCCGATCTGGGTGGCGCGCGCGTTCATCAGCTTGGCGAACTCCGCATCCGATCCGGCGATATGGACGGCAAGCGTATGCGCCATGTCGTTGGCGCTTCGCAGCAACAAAGCGAATAAAGCGTCTTCGCGCGCCAGCACTTCCCCAGGCTTTAGGTTTAGGCTCGACTCGCCGACCCTCTCGATGTCGAATGGCGCGGCGATCATGGTACCGGCGGGAACTTTCTCCAAAGCGAGCAGCCCGGTCATCATCTTCGTCGTACTCGCCGGTTGGCGAATCGCGTGGGCGCTCTTCGTGTACAGAACGGTGCCGCTGTCAGCGTCCATCAAGACGGCGGCCTTCGCCGAGACCTCAGGCTGCTGCGCTACCGCAGTAGCAGAAACAAAAGCCGCGCAGACCCAAAGCCACGAATTTCTCATGCGCCTACCTCCTCGACGACCGGCTCACCCTGGATCGGCGGGAGCTCGTCGAGGTCGTTCAAGCTGAAGATATGCAGAAACTGATCGGTCGTGCCGTACAGGATTGGGCGGCCAGGCGTAGCCATTCGGTCGACTTCGTAAATCAAGTCCTTCTCGACCAGGCTCCGCAGTGCATAGTCACTCTGCACACCGCGAATCTTCTCGATTTCTCCGGTCGTAATCGGCTGTCGATACGCAACGATTGCCAGAACCTCCAGCGCGCTGCGCGTGAGCCGTTGCCGCTGAGGCTTGAGGAAACGTGTAATCGCATCCGCACACTCAGGCTTCGTGCAGACCTGGTAGCCGCCGGCGATGCGAACCAGTTGTAGCGGACCGGACGCCGCCATTCGCGAACCTAACTCACTAAGGGACGCTTCTACTTCGATTTTTTTGGCGTCGCACGCATGCGCCAAGTCATCCAGAGCCACCGGGCCGTCGGCCACAAACAACAGGGCTTCGAGCACATCGACGAGCGTCACGATACCGGCTCCAAAATCAACTCGCCCTCGTCGAAGGTTGCTTTGACCTGGCCGATTCGCAGCAACTCCAGCAGAGCCAAGAACACAAAGACAACGTCCAGACGCGTGAAATCTTCCGGCAGAACAACTTCGATCGTCGCCCTTCCGGCTGAGCGAACTGAGCGAAGCACGCCCTTCATCACGTCCGCGAGCGACGGTCGGTGCCTTGCAAGCGGCTCGATATCGACAGGTCTGGCGCGGAGCAATATCCGCTCGAACGCCTTCGCGAGGTCGGCCGCTGAAACCGTGCCGGGCGCCATCGGAACTTCGTAGTTATCCGCTGCTTCGCCTTGTCTGAAGAACAGCTGCGACCTCTCTCGGTGGCGTTCTTCGAGAGAGTCGACGGCGAAGGCAAATTCGTGCGCCGTCGGCTCGGGAAGCTCGGCAATTTCCTCGGGAGGGGGCGGGTCGGCGATCGGAAGCAGCGACCAAGCCTTCCGTTCGACCAGGTACGCCAGCGCCAACAGCGCCGCACCGGCTGCGTCGACATCGTCCTCGCGCATTTCGCGGATGTATTCGCAATAGGCGATGCAGACTGGCGCAAGCGGGATGCCTGAAAGGTCGACCCTGCCGTCACGAGCCAGGTGGAACAGTGTCGCTAAGGAGCCTGCAAAGCCGGGAGACTCGACTCGCAACGGAATCGGCGTTGCCAATCCGGCTGGGGCAAGCGAGGTCTTTTCTGCAATGCGGCTCATGCTTAATTTCTGACGACGCGGGCGGCTGCCGCGATTCTTAAACTGGAGGCGCCGAGCGGATTCGAACCGCTGAATGAGGGTTTTGCAGACCCTTCCCTTAGCCACTTGGGTACGGCGCCTCGGCTCCGAGATTCTACCGCTAACGGCTCTAGCCGCTTGTCAGTCGGCCGATGTCGAGGAACGTCACCGTTAGGAACAGCGCCGCAATGATTAAGATTCCCACGAAACCGAGCGCTTCTTGCGTCTTGATCGACAGCCGTCGCCCCCCTCGTAGCCACTCGAGGAAAACGACGAGCAATTGGCCGCCGTCCAGCAAAGGTATCGGGATCAGGTTGATCAAGCCCAGCGACACGCTGATCAGCCCCGACAGCATCAAGAAATACGACAGGCCCCGCTCCACAGCTTGCCCAGCTGCCTTTCCGATCGAAATCACTCCGCCGGCTTCCTTCGCCAACCGTCCCGGCGAACGGAAAACCTTCACGGTCTCCGAAATAACCATCCATGTCTGCTCCGTCGCGATTCCCGCTGCCCCGATCACACCAACCGAAATGGGATCGGGTTGGCCCACGCCGACAAGCCAGCGTTTCTCGTTGAGCTGTTTACGCACCTCGGGATCGGATTTGTACTCTTCCGAGTTTAGGATTTCGGGAGTCAGAGTCGGGGCTGTGAACTCCGCCGTCAATGGGAGCGTTTGTTTAACGCCATTGCGCTCGATCACGAGCGACATTTGGCTGCCCTTTGCCTCCTGCACGGCCTCGCCGAGTTCGGTAAATGCTTGGAGCGGAGTCCCGTTGATCGACACCAACTTGTCACCCGTTCGGATGCCGGATTTTGCAGCGGGACTGCCCTCTATTACATCGCCCACATACGGCGCGTTGTTCCAGCCGAAGCCGGCGGCGTTGCCGAAGAACAGCAGCCATCCAAACAGAAAACTGAAGAGCGGGCCGGCAAAAAGCACGATCGCACGCGAGCCAAGGCCCTTGGCGTAAAAGCCGTTGGCAACCGTCACTTCGCTGCCATCCTCTTTTGGCTCCATCCCCTTGATCCGCACGAATCCGCCCAAGGGCAACGCGCGCAGCGAAAACTCCGTGCCGTTGCGGTCTTTTCGAGAAATCACCTTGGTCCCGAAACCGATCGCAAACTCTTCGACCGTCATGCCGCGCCAACGCGCAAACAGATAGTGCCCGAGTTCGTGTGCGCCTACCACAAGCGTGAAAAGCAAAGCAATGATGAGGATTTGCAGGATGATCAAATAAGGGTCTCCAACGTTAATTATGGGCTCGGTAGCGCTGGCGCGCCTCGCAGTCGGCCGCTAAAACGGCTTCGAGGGTCACCGCGCCTGCCGGTGCATCGTCCAATGATCGTTCCACCGAACGAACTACGTCCATGAACCCCGTCTCGTTACCAAGGAATGCGTTCACCGCCTCCTCGTTGACGGCGT
>JAICGT010000234.1 GCA_025922995.1 Fimbriimonadales bacterium | reverse complement strand
TTCCCCTCGAAGCGGTTGTTCACGAAGATGAAAGCCGATTTGCGATCCTTCCGGGACTTTTCGAGCAGCGAGCGTAGCGCATCTCGTCCTTCGGGGTAGGGATCGAGTACGCCGGCATAAGGCGAGAAGCGTCGAACAGCCTCCGCATAGCTCCGGCCGGGTCTCAGCAACGCCCGGCAAACGGAGAAATCCAAGGTGAACGCTTCGGGAATCGCCGATTGCTCGGCGAGCGAGGGCATTCTCGACCAGCTCGAAAAGACGTGGGCCGTGTTGTTGGCTTTAAGGCAGTCGAAGTATGGCGGCTGCAAGAATTCAGGGTTGCGGACCTCGACGGCGTAGCGGAACTTCTGCGGGAGCTGGCGGAGAAACGGATTGAGATCAGCGGCGAATTGCTCTACCCCCTCTGGGTAGCTCGCATGAGGAAACGCGCCGAACTCGAACATCAGGACGGCAACCCGATCGTGGTACGGCTCCAGCGCCCCGGCGAACCCTGAGCCGAATAACTCTGCATCGAGAAAGGAAGGGTTTCTGGCTCCGGCGCGCGGTCCGTAGCGAGCATGCCGTGGCCAAACCTGGACAGTGATCTCCTCCGGTACCTTCAGGGCGAACTTGAGGCGGTCCGGCGCGCCGTCGAAGAGACGGCCCCAATAGTCGGCCGTCGGAAATTGATAGAAAGAGAAGTCCCCTCCCACGACTGGGAAGGTTTCCGCATACTCCGCTAGACACGTCTGCTCGAACTTCTTGCGCGAGAACCTGCCGCGGACTTGATAGCGTTCGTGGGTGTAAATCTGGCCGAGCCAACCCTCGTATTTCCAAGAGCTGGTCCCGATGTAGATTCCTTCGTCTGCCAGACTGGACAACTTTTGCGAAAGTACCTCGCGCGATAGGTTGCCGATTTTGCGGTCGTCGAAGAGAGGCAGGCTAGACATTTGGATAGGTCAGACAGTACCGGAGGTCCGGCGGTCAGTCGCTCTTCGTCAGATGGAAGAGCCGCCATCGACCATCAGAGCTTGCCCGGTAATGAAAGACGCCTCATCGCTTGCCATGAAGTAGACCGCGGCCGCGATCTCGGAGGGGTCGGCCGGCCGCTGCAGGGCGCCGACCTTTGTTTGCTTCAGCTCGTCGACAGAGCGCCCTTCTCGAATCGCTTTTCTCATGTGGAAGTCCGTGATGGTGAGACCGGGGCATATGGCGTTGACGCGGATGCCGTCCGCCGCGTGATCAACGGCGAGGCTCTTTGTCATCGAGACAATACCGGCCTTCGTGGCGTCGTAAAGGGGCATTTCCTTGCGACCCACTCGATAGTGCACGGAGGAGATGAGGACGATGGCGCCCGAGCGTTGCCGAATCATATGCGGCAGTACCGCTTTACAGGAGAAGGCAGTACCCTTAAGGTTGACTTCGAGCATTTCGTCCCATTCGCGCTCGGACGCATCGATCAGACGGGAGAAGTTGCGGTTCGCGGCGTTGGCGACGAGCACGTCGATGCGCCCCCATTTAGTTATGGCGAGGTCGGCCAGGCGTTGGCAGAAGACCTCGTCCGCGATCGTTCCGCTTTCGAAAACGGCGGCGGCTCCAGTCTCCTGAACAGCCTCGACCGTCTTAGCACTATCGTCTGATGAGATGTCTCCGATCACAACGCCATAGCCTTCGCGCGCGAACCGTATGGCGCAAGCCCTGCCGATGCCCGCAGCGCCCCCGGTGATGATAGCCACTCGATGTTTTGATCTCATGGTTTGAAGTTTTCTTGCCTGCCCGCCGGACTCAACTGTTATCGGTCTTCGAGTCGGCTTGCGTCAAGGACCACCTAACCCTAGACTTGTTGTTAATGCGCCGGATTATCGACTTGACCTACCCCATCGAAGATCATTTCCGCTGGAAAGTAGAGCGCGAACTGGCGGCGGCGTTTGAGCGTGGCGACCAATTTCAAATTACCCGCTTGGGTTTCGCCACGCACGGATTCACCCACATCGACGCGCCATCCCACATCCTGCCGGACGGTCCGACGACGTCGGACTTGCGGCTGGAGTCATTGGTCGGTGACGCGGCCATCATCGACTTGAGCGGCATTGCCGCGAATACAGCGATCTCCGCCGGCACGGTTGCCAAAGCCGGTGGACACGTTCAAACAGGCGACATCGTGATCTTCAAGACCTCCTGGGATGAGCGCTTTCCCCTCACGAGCCGGAATTTCTGGACGGAAGCTCCGTACCTGACGCGCGAGGCTTGTGAGTGGCTCGTTCTCCGAGAGCCTGCGGCCGTGGGCTTCGACTTCCCTCAAGACCAGCCGATTCGCGACTTCGTGGATGGCAGAAAGGTTCCAATCGCTCAGTTCGTATCGCATGACGTGATTCTTCGCTCGGGCAGGGTGTTGATCGAATACCTTTGCAATCTCGGAGCGGTGAAGTCGCCGCGAATCGAGATCTGCGCGTTACCATTGCACATTCCAAAATCCGACGGTGCGCCGGCGCGGGTGATTGCGATCGAACGTTAAGAGTGCTCTTCCGTTTCTTCGCCCCCGCGGCGGCCTCCTGGCATTGTCAAGTTAACGGCTGTCGGCGACAATCGACCGATGAAATCCCTGTATCGCCGCCACCGGTTTCCTGCGGAGATCATCAGCCACGCCGTTTGGCTGTATCATCACTTCACGCTCAGCTTTCGCGATGTTGAAGATCTCCTTGCCGAACGTGGCGTCTCGGTGTCTCACGAAGCGATTCGGTCCTGGTGCCGGAAGTTTGGACCAGCATATGCTCGTACCTTGCGGCGGCAACAAGGTCGGCTCGGCGACATCTGGCATGTGGACGAGTTGTTCGTCACGATCTGCGGCCAACGCCATTATCTTTGGAGAGCGGTCGATCAGGATGGCGACGTCCTCGACATCTTGGTCACGCGCCATCGAGACAAGAGAGCCGCCAAACGCTTCTTTCGCAGGGCCTTGAAACACCAGGGCAGGCCACCTTTGCAACTGGTCACCGACAAGCTCCGTACCTATCCGGCTGCGCACCGAGAGATCTTTCCATCCGTCACACATCGAACCGCGCAATACGAAAACAATCGAGCTGAAGTCTCTCACAGCACACCCGGGAACGGGAACGAAAAATGCGTCGCTTCAAATCGACAGCACAGGGGCAACGATTTCTCTCGGTCCACGGCCTGATTCACAACCTGTTCCGAGTCGCACGTCATCGTCTCAAAGCGGTCCATCATCGACTGCTGAGAGAGCGAGCCTTCGCCGACTGGAGGAAAGCGGTGCGTGTTTGCTGAAAG
>JAICGT010000233.1 GCA_025922995.1 Fimbriimonadales bacterium | reverse complement strand
GCTCGCGCCCGAATCGTCCGGCGCGCCGGCTTTGATCGAGTACCTGCAAACGGAGGGTGTCATTGTAAGTGCAGGGCACACGAATGCCACCTACGAAGAGCTTCGCGGCGTCCGAGTCGATCACATGACGCACTTCTACAACGCCATGAGCCCGCTGGGGCACAGGGAGCCCGGAGCTGTCGGATACGGCTTGACCGAGGACGTTCGATGCGAGCTGATTTACGACCGTGTCCACGTCTCGAAGCCGGCGGCTCGAATCCTAATCGATACAAAGGGGGAAGACATGGTTCTCGCGATCAGCGACGGTACTGCCGCCTCGGGAATGCCGGACGGCTGGAACGGGTTCATGTGGGGACACCAGGTGGCCAAGGGAAGCGGAGCCGTTCGACTCGCTGACGGAACACTCGCCGGAAGCGCGGTGACTCTGGTCGACGTTTTCAAGAACCTCTGGCAGGACTTCGGTGCTGAGGTCGCGATTTCGGCATGCTCGACAGCGCCGAGGCGGGCGCTCGGGCTGCCGGACGCGGCAATGTGGCTACGCGTTGACGACTCGGGGACTATAATCGAAGTCCTGCATCACGTTTAGGTCTCGAATGCCGATCTTTTCATCAATCAAACGCTTGCTCATCGGCGCGCCGATTGCCACGTCGCAAGCGCACCACCAGAAGATCGGCATCTTTCTCGGGCTCGCGCTGCTCGCGAGCGACAACATCTCGGTCGTCGCCTATGCAACGGAAGAGATCTTGCATATGCTGGCGCTGGCTGGGCCGCTTGGGATTCCATACGCGCTTTGGATCGCCGTGGCGATCGTCGCGCTGATTATCATCATCCTGTTCAGCTACTCGCGCACGGTGACGCATTATCCCGACGGTGGCGGTGACTATCGCGTCGCAAGCGACAACCTCAGTTCTTCGGCTGGAAGGGTGGCAGGGGCGGCATTGCTGCTCGACTACACTCTCACCGTTGCGGTTAGCGTCAGTGCGGGCGTGTTGGCAATTGTCTCCGCATTTCCCGACTTGCAGCCGTACATCCTGCACATGAACATGGCGGCTGTCGCGTTTCTCACGCTTGTGAACCTCAGGGGAACCAAGGAAAGCGGCACCGTATTCGCCATACCCACCTACACGTTCGTCGCCCTCATGTTCATGGTGATTGCCTTTGGTATTTCAAAGCTCGGAAGCGTTGAGGCGAACGTGCAAATTCAGATTACAGAAGACATGACGGGTTCCCTCGGGTGGTTCCTGATTCTTCGCGCGTTCGCTGCGGGCTGTGCAGCATTGACAGGGATCGAGGCGATCGCAAACGGAACGCTTATATTCAAGAAACCGGAAGTTAAGAACGCGATTCGCGCGCTCGTTATTCTAGGCGTTATTGTTTCTACCATCTTCGTCGGCATTACATGGCTGGCGACACATTATCCGATCAAGATCATGAGCGCAGGCGAGCCGGGATACCAGACGATACTGGCTCAGATTTCTCTAACGGCGTTCGAGGATATTCCAACCTTATTCTATGCGGTGCAGATTGCCACGATGGCGGTCTTGATTTTGGCCGCCAATACGGCTTTCGCGGACTTTCCAAGACTCACAAGCTTTATTGCCAAAGACGGATTCTTGCCTCGGCAGCTCGCAAACCTCGGGGACCGCTTGGTGTTTCAAAACGGGATCATCCTGCTGGCAGTCGTGGCCTGCCTCTTGATTTTCTTTTCCGGTGGTGACACGCACAGGCTAATCCCCCTATATGCCCTCGGAGTTTTTACAGCGTTCACGCTCGGTCAGGCCGGCATGGTCGTTAAACAGTGGCGATTGAAGGCAAGGGGTGGTGCGATCATCAGCGCGATTGGGATGACCGCGACAGCTGTCGTATGGTTCGTCATCCTTATCACGAAATTCACCGCCGGGGCGTGGATGATCGTCATTGCCATGGGCTTCCTGCTCACGCTGTTCTGGGGCGTGCGGAGACACTACGACTCCCTCGCCCGCCAACTTACGATTGCCCCAGGCGAGCATGCTCCGAAAATCGAATCCACTGTTTTACTCCTGATGCCGCCGCGAATTCACAAGGGGATTCTGCAGGCGATTGCCTACGGACGCACGCTGTCGAAAGACTTGCGGGCGGTAACGACGGTCCCTGATTTGTCGATGTCCGACGAACTCAAAAGGGAGTGGCAGCGCGTCGCGCCGGATATCGGCCTGGTGATTTTAGAGTCGCCTTATCGCTCTATCGTGGAGCCTGTCGTCGAGTATATCGACGAGGCCATCGGAGAGGACGAGGATCGTATCCTCACGGTTATCGTTCCTGAGGCCATCGCCGCGCATTGGTGGCAGCGAATCCTGCACAATAACTCGGCTCTGCCGCTTAAAATTGCATTGGCATCCAGAAAGAATGTGGTTATCACAAACGTGAGGTATTTCTTAGAAGAATGATTGTCGAGTCGAAAGGGGACATTATTTATCTCTCGGGGGACCTGGTCTCCAACCAATGGCGTACGATTCGTACAGCCGCGGGCTTGATCTTAAAGCGGCATTCTCACGGAGTCATCGTTGAATGCGGCGGACTGACATCTTGCACGCCGGAGGGCGCTGAGACTTTTTACGACATGATGCACTTTATCGAGCGAAAAAAGGCTCGCATTATCGTCGCAAATCTTCCGAAAATCGTGAAGGAAGCGCTGGCGCACGTTCCGGAAGTGCGGTCGCGCTTGGCCGTCGCCGCAAACGTGGATGAAGCGCGCCGCTCGCTCGAACTGACTCACAGCGCGCTGATCGATCAGGGCGCGAACCAACACGCAAGCGGTCTGCTGATTCTCGCTCTTTCCGGCGGCAAAGCCGACGGCTATGCCATTGCCGTGGCGACGGGGATTGCGCGGATGCGATCGCTGAAAGTTGTCGCGCTTTTTCCGATTTTGGTGCCGCAGTCGCTACCGACCGACACGCCCATGCCCGAGGCCGAGGAGAGGGCGGACAGCGCACTCAAAGTCGCCCACGAGATCTTCAAAGCCAAGCAGATTCCGGTTAACTTGACAATTGAGCGCTCTCGGAGTTTGGCAGCTGCCGTCGACGCCGTCGCGCGAGAAATGGACGAACGTACGGCTATCATATCTCTGCCGGAC
The DNA here is from genome assembly GCA_025922995.1 of Fimbriimonadales bacterium. Classification (GTDB taxonomy): domain Bacteria; phylum Armatimonadota; class Fimbriimonadia; order Fimbriimonadales; family ATM1; genus JACDEQ01. The sequence continues at coordinate 164 of JAICGT010000233.1, read as the reverse complement.
GCCGACGTCAGAAAAGGGGAGCCCGCAAAGACGGCTAACGAGCTGCTGGAAAAACTCGGCTCCGAAGTCATTCTCGTCCGCCCGCCCAAAGATGCCTAAAGATTTCGTCATCGCGCCGATTTTGGACTTGCACACGATGGCGGGTTCGAGCGCGTTGCGGCGCG
>JAICGT010000232.1 GCA_025922995.1 Fimbriimonadales bacterium | reverse complement strand
CACCAAGGGCTTAGCACGCATGAAGGGCAACCGTCGTCGCATGTGCAGGCTGAAAGCTGCTCCACGACCCGCTCGAACCATTCGGATGCGGAGGAGAGCAATGCTTCCGAGAATCCGATCCCCCCTGGGATGTCGTCGAAAACGTAAATCGTCCCCCCTGTCCTGCCGATCTCCGCGCCGACGTATGTGCTTCCGAGATCACGCGTCTCGCACTGAACGAAGCTTGGTGCCAGGCCGACCAGCAAGTGCTCGACCGCGTGTACGCCCTCGGTCCACGGCTCGATTTTCCGGGTGTCGAGATTCACATGATCGATGACGATCTCGAGTCCAATCGTCGCCATCTCGTGCGCGGGCATAAGGTAGTCCACGGTGGCCAACACCGTGTCGTCGTGCAGGTGCTTGCGGCGAAATCCCGTCATCTGCGACCGCACGCTCATCGAGCAAAGTCTGACTTCCGCATTGCCGACTCGGCGCGACTCGATCTCGGCAGTCGGGTTTACCGCGCTCTCGATCATCGGCTGAGTGTAATAGTCGACACGTTGCTGAGTTACCTTGACGGTCCGCGTCGCTTCGTCGAACTCCTGCACCACGTACTGCTCGCCGCGATGGAGGTACACGGCTTCAGGGTGGGCGGACTGAAACGCCCGCCATTCTTCCAGCGTCCCCAGAACCTCGCCGTTGCAGAAAATCGTGTACTGATTCGCGCCCCCGCCGCGGATGTCGACCTGCGCAGCAGGGCTGTCGTTCGAGGGATGGATCCACAACCCCGATCGCCGCACGATTTCGCCGGTTTCCTCCATGTCTTCGAGAAGGTCGAGGGATTGGGGCGGAAAGCCCTCGAGTTCACTTACTGACAGCGGCCGCTCGTGCGCGGCGCACTTGAGTTGCGCCGAAAGGATAAACGGGTTTCCCGGATGAACGCGGACGGCCTCGGCCTTCCCGCCAAGCAACAGGTCAGGGTGGCGCATGTAGTACTGTTCCAGTGGGTTGTCGCGTGCGACAAGGAAGCCAACTGCCTCGCGGCCGCTGCGGCCCGCGCGACCGGTCTGCTGGCGAAGGCTGCCGATGCTGCCGGGGTATCCGTCCATGACCACCGCGTCCAGGTCCCCGACATCGATGCCCAACTCCATAGCGTCGGTCGCCGTGATTCCCAGGAGCTCGCCGCCGAATAGCCGCTTCTCGATTTCGCGGCGCTCTTTCGGCGTGTAACCTGCTCGGTAGCTCTCGATACGGCGAGCGAGCGCCGGATCGATGCCCTGCAGCCCCTCTCGGGCATAACGGAGCACGACCTCGGCTGCCAAGCGTGAACGCGTAAAAGCGATCGTGCGAAATCCCATCCACACAAGAGTCGCAAGAATCTGGGCAGACTCGGCGTGTGACGACATTCGCCGTCCGCCGGATTCCGGCGGGTTCCACATGACGAGGTGTCGTCTTCCAACGACGGCAGCATCGTCGGAAACCGTCGTCGGTGGCTTGCCGATTAGGTCTTCGAACAACTCCGGGCCGTTTGCGATGGTCGCGCTACAAGCGATGAACTGCGGTTTCGATCCCTGCCACTCGCACAGCCGGCGCAGGCGCCGCATGATCAGGGCGACATGCGATCCGAAAACGCCCGAATAGGCGTGCATTTCGTCGAGGACAACGTAGCGCAAGCTGCGAAAAAACCGTGCCCACATCGAAAAGTTCGGCAAGATCGCCAAGTGCAGCATGTCGGGGTTCGTCAAGATGATGTCCGCCGTTTGCCGAATCCCTGCTCTTGCCGATTTAGGAGTGTCGCCATCATACGTGTCGCACTCCACGTCCGGTGCGAGTTTACGCAGCTTGCCGAGCTGATCCTGCGCGAGCGCCTTGGTTGGAAAGAGGTACAGCGCCTTCGCCGCAGGCTCGCGAATCGATCGCTGCAGAACCGGCAGGTTGTAGCAAAGAGTTTTGCCGCTAGATGTCCCCGTCGTAACTAGGACATCGTGGCCCGCCTCGGCGAGATCGAACGCCGTCGCCTGATGCTCGTACAGGGTTCTGATGCCGATGTCCGCCAGGAGTTGCGCGAGTTTCGGGTTGAGCGGCCGCTCCGGTTGCAGAAACCTCGGCTCGCGCGGCTCGGTCACACCCTGCTCCACAATCGACTCGCCCCGCTTGCCACGAAACCACTCAATGGCTTGGCGGATATCCGGCTGCGAGTCTGACATACGCCGTCCATTCTATCTCGGAGGGTTAACGGTCCTTCGCTAGTCCACCCTCAAGGGCACGCTCCCGGATTCAAAGCGGCAATAATGAGGCGTGTCCGGATTGGCTCTCGGTGGAGTGAGCGGCTCGTTGACGACAATGCAGCCTCTGAGCTATGCAGAGCAGTGCATGGCGGTAGCGTGTCTTAGGTTCTGAGGAAGCAATGCGAAGACACTTGCCCGTCCTGATATTTTTAACCGCCCTCGTCATAGTGAGCGCAGTGCTCGAACGAACGGCAATCACCGACGATGCCCACATAACAATGCGTATCGTCAGACACGCGCTGGAGGGCCAGGGCCTGCGCTACAACCCGGGAGACGCAGGAGTTCAGCCCGCGACATCACCGCTCAACATGATCCTACTCCTCGCCATTTCCTGGGCGCTCTCCGTGGCAGGCTTGCCGGTCGAGTCGGCCGTTGTGATCTCCACGGCAATTGTAGGCTGCCTTGCCCTGCCTGCCCTGGGATTCGGAGCCTACCTCTTGATGTCCGGCGACAGAGGGCAGAGCATCTTGGCAGCGGTGGCGGCAGCGTTCCTTATCTGCTCGCCGTTAACGCTGGGCACGCTCGGGCTCGAGACATCTCTCTCGCTTGCGCTATGCGTCGCGGCGATTCTTGCATATCGTTTTAGAGCCTTTGGCGCCATGGGCTGGCTGTTGGGATTTGCATTCTTGGCGCGCCACGACGCCGCGATCCTCGCCGGGATCCTTTACTTCCTCGTATGGAGAGAGTCGAAGAAGGGCGACTTGGTGAACCCGATGAGTAGTCTAGTCGGGTTCGTGGTGATCGTCGGGCCCTGGCTCTTGTTCTCGCTCTTCTACTACGGCGTCACAACGCCGACCACTCTCCAGTCCAAGGCCGCGCAGGGCGGCACCGCCTATTGGCCGGCGTGGTATCCAACTCTGTTTTGGCCCTGGATGAAGGCTTACTTCCTCGGCTCTGCCCCTTTAGCGGGTGTCGCGATCGCGTCGGCTTTCTTGGGAATCCTTCGCGCAATTTGGAAACGGACGCGGGCATCGCAAGCCGTTCTTCTTTTCGTCGTCTACCAAGCGCTCGGCTT
>JAICGT010000231.1 GCA_025922995.1 Fimbriimonadales bacterium | reverse complement strand
TGCGACGGCTGACGGAACCGAATCCGAACAAGCCGCCCAGCCCGCCCCGACCTGGTACGCCAGGCTCCTCGTATGGCTGGTGGCGCTGGCAGTCGCCGGAGTGGCGCTGGTGTTCTTGCTGCGCTTCCTCAAGGATCGCTCGGACGTCGTCGAGGAAAAGCTGAAAGGGTTGGGCGTTCCCATTCCAGGAGATTTGGCTCAGAGCCAACCGGACGACCCGTCGACTGCCCAAGAGCCTTTCGAAGCGACCCCGGTCGTTCCGGCGGGCCACTGCGCCTATTGCGGCAAGGAGCAGTCCGAGTGCGTTTGCCGCTTGGACGCCCCGAAAGTCTCCGCTGCCGTGCGCGAGCCGGAATTCGTCGGCCTGGGCGTAGAACTGCGGATTCCCGAAGGCGAGAGCATCGTGGGCCGCGAAGGCGACCTCGTCGTCTCCGACCCGACGGTCAGCCGACAGCACGCGAAAATTACGCGTGCAGACAACACCGTCACGGTCGAGGACCTCGGCAGTTCCAACGGCACGTTCGTGGACGGGGTACGGATCGACGAACCGACAGTGGTCAAGCCCGGCGCAACCGTGCATTTCGGCAGCGTAAAGGTGCGGCTGGAAGGCTAATGTCAAAGGTCTTCGCGATCACCTTTCTTGCCGGCCTCGCCGGTTTGGCTGCGTGGGCAATCACCGAGCCGTTCGCCCCCGCGGACGCTTGGGGAGCCGCCTGGTCGCAATGGGAGCTGTTCTTTTTCCTCGCCTTGGGCTCGTTCATCGGCGGAACGCTCGGCGGGTATTCGGGCTACCTTCAGGGCAGCCGAACCCATATTGTGCGGGGCCTGCTGCTCGGCGCGGTGTTGGGCAGTATCGGCTGCATCGTAGGCACCACGATCGGCGGCTCGATCGCAACAGCTTTATTCGGCGGCGGCGTTTTCGGCACACCGTACTCCGAAGGCGGTGCGTTGCCGACCCGCATGCTCGCCCGAACCATCATCTTCGTACCGATGGGGGGCGTACTCGGCCTGATGTACGGCATCGGCGCGCGGTCTTGGCCGCGGTCGCTGCAGGGCATGATCGGCGGCATGATCGGCGGTGGGATTGCCGGGGTCATGTTCGACCCGACGGGCACGGTCGTCGCAAATGTCCAGCTTCGCGCCCAGGGGATGCAAGCCGGCGAAGTCGGCACGGTGTCTCGGGCGATCACGAACATCCTGATCGGCGCGGGCATCGGCCTATTCGCGGGCATCGTCGAGATGGTGCTGAAGAAGGCGTGGATACGCCTCGAACTCGGCCGCAACGAGGGCAAGGAATGGATCGTCGATGCGCCGCAGACCTTTATCGGCCGCAGCGAGAACGCGCACATTCCGCTGTTCGGCGACCAAAACGTCATGCCGATGCACGCCTGCATCGTTCGCGAGCGCGGCAATTACCGCCTTGTCGACGGGGGCGCGCCAATGGGAATCGGCGTCAACGGCATCCGCGTGCCCGAGGCGATCCTCAGCCACGGCGACACGATCAACGTCGGCTCGTTCAGTCTTAGGTTCCTTATGAAGGATCAAGCCGTGCCGATTCGGCAAGACTTAGGGCACCAAGCCCCGCCCGTGGCTGTCGGCCTGCCGCCCGCCCCTGCCCCGCCGTCGGCGGCGAGGGCGTTGGTCGCCATGGACGGGCCGTTGGCGGGCCAGAGGTTTCCGGTGACCGCCTCCGAGGTCATCGCCGGGCGCGACGGCCCCGGTATTTCGGTAGGCTTTGATTCAACCGCAAGCAGGAGGCACGCGGCGTTTACGTCGAGCGGCGACGGCATCCTGGTTCGCGACCTCGGCAGCACGAATGGAACGATCGTCAACGGGATTCGCGTCCAAGAGATGGCGCTGCGGCCCGGCGACACGGTTCGCATCGGCATCACCACGCTTCGCGTAGAGTAAACAAAACATGGATCCGAACAAGACACAAATGGCACCCGGGCCGGACCCGAACCGAACCCAAATGGTTGGGGATGACCCAAACCGCACCCAAGCCATGGCGCCGCTGCCGTCTCGCGGCGTCGAGGCTATGGTGATCGCCGGGCGCGCCTGCGCATTGGCTAACAGCCCAGCGCGCGAACAGTACTTAATCGACCTTCGCGGCGCGGCGGGAGCGGCCGGAATGCCGATGGGCAGGACGTCGGTCAACTTGTGCCTCGTGATAGATCGTTCCGGGTCCATGGAGGGGCCGCCTCTCGACTATGTCAAGCAGGCTTGCTCGTACGTTGTCGATATGCTTTCTCAGGACGACGTCCTGAGCATCGTGACCTTCGAAGAAATTGTCGAAGTGCTTATGCCTCCCAGAAGAGTAGCGAACAAGGAACTGATAAAGGAGCATATTTCGCGCATCCTTCCCGGCAACACAACAAATCTTTACGACGGATTGTCATTAGCGGCGCAGCAGCTCATGTCGACCGCGGAATCAGGGCTGGCGACCCGCATGGTCGTTTTCTCCGACGGTGATCCGACGGCGGGAATAAAAGACTTCGGCGCGCTTATTCAACACGTCGGCGAAATAAAAGCGCGCGGAATTTCTTGCACATTCCTGGGCTTCGGCCCCGATTACAACGAGGAGCTTCTTGCCGGAATGGCAAAGAAAGCCGCCGGCAATTACTACTACATCGCGCGACCGGAACTTATTCCCGAAGTGTTTCGCGCCGAGCTCGATAAATTGATGACGGTCTCGGGCCGAAACCTCAAGCTGAAAGTAAAATCTGCTCGATGGGTGACGTTGCGTCAGATTTACGGCCATGACATCCCGCAGGGGCAACGCGAAATCGAAATTCAGTTGGCGGACCTGGAGCGAGGGATGTCGCTCAATGTCGCGCTTGATTTCGAATTTCAAAACCACCCGCTCGGGCACTACCGCGTCGCTTCCGGGGTTTTGGAATACGATGATGCGATCACCGGCAAGACCGAGACGATCTACCTCGACTTCGTGATCGAATTTACAGCCGACGCTGCTCGATGCTCGGTTGCGCAGGATCCGCGCGTAGCGCAGTCGGTCGAAGTGTCCATCGCATCGCGCGCCGTCGAGAAGACGATGATGGGCCTCAAGTCCGGTCAGGTCACCGAAGCCATGGCGGTAGCCGACCTGCAAAGAACGCAAATGCTTTTGGCGCAAGACGGGCGGGCGGACGAGGCGCGACAGGTCGGCCAGGCGATTCAAGACCTGAAATCCGGCAACCGGGGCTCGGTCGAGAAGACCCTCATGGGCGCCGTGGTCTCGCTCGATCAGGGCAAGACGCAGGCGGATTAGTAGCTATTCACATT
>JAICGT010000230.1 GCA_025922995.1 Fimbriimonadales bacterium | reverse complement strand
TGCACCACCGAGTCCCGGAGCAATGACAAGCGAGGCGAGTGATATCAAGATCACCGAAATAATCGCAAGCGCCGGCCCAGCGACCGCTCTCCACGGGCCTTTGTAAAGCATATCGAAATCGAGGAATCCAGCCCAAATTGCCATTCCCTTCATGTTCCGCATATGCAGCCTGGTTAACAGAACGGCGACACTCACCATAAACAGCGACATCGATATCGCAAAATTGGCGGCGGTTTCGATATAGCTCTGAACGCCAAACAGTGCGATTCCTGGGACGAGCAAAAACACCATGGCGTTGTCCGTCCATAAGAAAAACGACGTGCCGATTAGAAACCAACACATAAATGCCGCCGGCGCCATTTGCCAGGGGAATCCGCCGGCCGGCATGAGGCCGTTGAGAACATCGAGATTGGCGATAACTACGAAGGCGATCGTGAGCTGAATCAGTCCAACTCCGTTCGCTAACGCCGGAGGAATCCCCTTTCCGATGCTTCTCAATAAATAACTGAACGAGACCCCAGCCCAGCAAAGGGCAACATAGATCACGCCCGAAAACGGCTGCAAGATCGTAAGTGACGTCGTATACAGCGGCACAGCCAGAGCTGCCGCCAGCAACATGTAGTCGGCGGCGCTCGGAGGCAGTGCAATCGCCTCATCATGGGCGTTACGCGATTTGGCGTTCTGAAGCATAGGGATTCGGCATAATCGAGATCGAAACATTCTCGGTGGCGAGCGAGGCGATAAAGTCTTTGTCGGTGCACGGGAGAAAGTTCACAACGATCTTGTCTTTTGGGTATGCGCTCGGGTCGTAGAGCAAGACATGCACTTTGCGTCTATGAGCGAGGCGCCGAATCGCAGATGCGACGCCTTCCTCAGCGGAAGTTAGGAGGATCAACACCGTGCTTCCGGGCGTCGCCCGGGTGCCGATGCTGTCGATTTCGCTCGCGAATCGAGTGGCTCGGTCGGCTGTTGCGGCAGCCAGAGCGTCACAGATTTCTCGATAGCGGGTGCCGGCGGCGCGCGCCGCAGCCGATTCCGTAGGTTCGAGGTTCGATAGCTCGACGGTACTCCCTCTCTGCAGCAACACGTCGGCCAAGTGGGCAAGATGGCCGCACATCGCCTCCAGAGTTGTAGCCCCCCCACTGCCGGCCTCGGTGCCTGCGGTCAGCTGTAACAGAACGTAAAGGTTCGTGTTGAAACCGGTATCGAACTCCTTTACTTGGAGCTTTCCTGTCCGGGCGGTCGATGCCCAATGCACGTGCCGGAGCGAGTCGCCGGAAACGTACTCGCGTACGCCTCGAGGCTCCATGCCGTGGCCCCGGTTCCTACCGTCGTCGCTTTGATTCGCTCCCCATCCGCTCATTGCGCTGAGATCGAAGCCGACCGGGATTTTCGCGGGATGGATCGTTACCTCGAACGGCTCCGTCTCATATTCTGCATCGACCCGTATGAGCCCCAGCGAGTCGTAACTGGTAACCAGAACTTTCGACCACTTGTACACTCCCCGCCTCATGGGCATCAGTTCATAGCGCGTCTCCACCGCCGTGTTGTAACTCGGAGCGACCGGGAGCGGCTTCAAGTCGTCGCTGTGATCCAAGCCAGCAGGTAGATCATCGACAATAAGCAGCAGCGGCCGTTTGATGTCGATCGTCGACCAAACACGAATTCGCATCGGCACCCTCTCGCCGGCAACGATGAGCTGCGGCGCGATGCGCTCGAACTTCAAACCACGGACCGCGAGCCAAGCTTGCAGCTTGAGGAGCACCAGCGTCACCAGCATGACCGTGCTCATATAGAACAGTGGCCAGGTGTTCAAAAACGCTCCGACGACCAACAGGAAGATTGCGGAGACCGAAATCGTTAGGACGGCGTACCTGCGCAATCGCTACCTCGCGGGTACCGGAGCGGCAACACCGGAGATGATCTCTTCGATGACGGCTTCCGGCTCGATGCCGCGGCTGCGCAGGTCGGCTCTCGGAATGACTCGGTGGGCCAACACCGCCGGCGCCATTGCCTTCACGTCGTCCGGCGTCACGAAGTCCCTGCCTGAGTATGCTGCTTCGGCTTGCGCGGCATGCATCAAGAGCAGCGATCCGCGAGGACTGGCGCCGAGAACCACTTGATTGCTGTCTCGTGTCGCGCGGACGATATCGACAATGTAGAGCCTGATCTGCTCGCTAACCTCGACCGCCATAATTTCGGTCTGAAGATGGTGGAAGTCTGCGGTCTGAATAACCACACCGACACTGTCGATTGGCTGCTCTACGCGCTGCCCCTCGAGAATCTCGCTTTCGGTCTGTCGATACGGATAGCCGATCGACAGCCTCGCGAAGAAGCGGTCTAGCTGAGCCTCCGGCAGCGGGTACGTACCGGTCATTTCTACGTTGTTCTGGGTTGCAATCACGAAGAATGGGGACGGTAGATGGTGCGTTGTGCCGTCGACGGTTACCTGTCGCTCCTCCATCGCTTCCAACAACGCCGCTTGCGTCTTCGGAGTGGCACGATTGATCTCGTCGGCAAGAACGATGTTCCCGAAGATCGGCCCTGGCCGAAACTCGAACTCCGAGCGTTGTTGGTTGAAGAGGGCGACGCCGGTAATGTCGCTGGGCAACAGGTCCGGCGTGAACTGAATCCGTCGAAACTCGCCACCGATCGCCTTTGCCAAGGCTTTCGCCAGCATGGTCTTCCCGACGCCTGGAACGTCCTCGATCAGGAGGTGCCCGTTGCAGAGGAGCGCAAGCGCTGCCTTCCGAACGGTGTCGTCCTTGCCTAGGATCGCCTTGCCAACTTCTTTAACCAACCTATTGGCGGCAACGAAGACGTCCGTTTCCGCCTGAATCAGACCTGGTTCACTCATCTATTCTATAGACGGTACTCTAAACCGATGTTGCTCGTTCCGTTTTGGAGCGAACTTGATGCTCTGAGGTATCCTGAACGCCGCGCAGAGGGCGCGAGTTTTAAAACATGGGCATTGAACGAAACGACCGAAAACCCAAGCGCCGACGCACGACGGCCCAGAGACTGAAGGGCCGTATGCAGACGGTCTTCCAATTGCCGGATGGGCCTGCTGAGGCAAAGCCAGCAAAGAAGAAACCGGTCGCGACCGCTGCGAAGCCGGAGAAGAAGGCGGCCGCTAAGACGGCGCCCAAGCCGAAGGCGGAAAAGAAACCCGCCAAAAAGTCAGAGGATTAGTTCTCCACAATCATCGGGGCGTGGCTCAGCATGGTAGAGCGCTGCGTTCGGGACGCAGAGGTCGGCAGTTCAAATCTGCCCGCCCCGACCACTT
>JAICGT010000229.1 GCA_025922995.1 Fimbriimonadales bacterium | reverse complement strand
GAGAGTCTCCGGCGAAAACAGTTCCTGCTTCACTGCATCCCAAATCGCCACCCCTTTGGCGAGGTCGCAAATCGCCTCGACAGCGTAGGTCGCCAGCCTCAAGTACCGCTTCGGCTCCACCGGCTGCGAATCGGCGGCAAAACGCACGGTGACGAGCGTATCGACTTCGTTGACTAAGGCCAGCGCGCCCCGGTCGATCTCGGCATCGGGGTCGCCGATCACGTCGGGCCTAAACAGCATCGCGTTCTTCGACCGCATCGCCCTGCCGATGTTGAACCGAATATCGGCGATCATGCGCGCATCCTCGTTGGTGATACCGCCGACGGCGAAAGGAGCGGCAGAGATGCGTTTCATGATGTCGGCGTCGCTCGGCCTCTGCGCCGCGCGGCTGAACACCCAGAACTCGATGCGGAACCGTTGCTTGGGCACATTCGGCCTTTTCCGCCGCGAGAAGTAGAGCGCGATCGCCACGCCGATTGCGAAGCCGAGCAGCGCGATGAAGATATCGGTCATGGCCGGACGCCTTCGATCCACGGGGTTGCGACGTGGATTTCGTCGTCGGTCAGGTTTGCGAGGCATCCCTCGCACAAGCCGGCGTCGGTGACGGGATTCCCCCGGCAAAGCAGGCACATGTCCCGCCGTCGGGCGAGGCTGACCAGGCGGCCGTCACGCAAAGCGTCGACAAGCTTCGACCGCTCGATGCCCTCGCTGTTCATCCGCCTCATCCGGAATAAGATACCAACTTCCTGCCGGACGGCGGGTCGCGGGTCTATCACTGAGTACACTTTCTCGTCGGGCGCAAGACAAATCGATGAGCGGCTCGAAACGTAAGATTCCTAAGCAAATTGATCAAATCGTTGACGCAATCGGCGAAGAACTGCTCGCGCTCATATTGCTTGCCCTGGTGTGCGGCGGTGTACTGATCTCTTTGCGATGACTACGCTTGAGTTATGAGCACTGCAGTGGGAAGGCTATGATGAGGTGAGCATGTGAACTCGGAAACAACGCTTCAGATAATCCGTTACTTTTGTGTACCGGGATTTGCCTACGTGGCCGTGTGGATGTACGTCGTTACTCGTGGGCGAGTGCCACGTAGGCGACGAGCCTTCGCGCTGTTGATGCTAGCTCTGGCTCTTGCAAGTGGAGTTGCAGGAGGGCTCGGTATTCTCTGGGCGTGGCCGAGGGAATCCGTGATGCCGCTCCTCTATGGGCAGTTACTCCCCATCCTCGGACTCGTATACATGGCAAGAGCCGTCCGTTCGGACCCGTAGCCCGAGTAAGGACGAAACGTCTCCTTAAGTCCTTACCTTGGGTGCCACTGATGAGGGGTGCATAGCCTTGTAATCGTCGATTAACTTCCATTCCCCTCGTCAGTGCGACGGCCTTCCAACGGCCACAACCTGCCGTAGTACACTTTTTCAAACCAATGGAGAGGAAGAAGCAGAGGCGAGCCTACAACGTCCCCGGCGAGGCCCGCGAATTGACCTTCAGCACGTACCGCCGACTCCCTCTATTGCAGCGCGCTGCGGCCCCACCCCGTCCGCCAACTAAGAAGCTGCGTCTATTCGGACCAACTCTCCCGGTTCCCGGGGAGAAATCCACCAAGAACCATCCGCAAACACTACACTTTGCTCGGTGGCGAAAAGATTCCGGTCCATGGTGCTGGTGACATGAGCAATCATTTCACCTTTTGCGACGAGGGCGGTTACTTGAAACTTCCCCTCTCGATGCCACGTAAAAATGCATGCTCTTTTGCCTGCTGAGAAAATGGAGTGCATCCCCGACACCAGTTCCCCAAGGTCCGCTTCACTCCACGAATCACCCGTGTAGTGCGCGGCAATTGTTCTATTTGCGCGTTTGCCAACAACCCAGGCATCGTCTCGCTCGGCGTCAACGGACCACCAATTAACAATCTTTATGCCGACCTTTGAAGCTACCTGTTTGCGGATCATGTAGAGCGAATCTTGAACTGCAAATGCGCTTCCGCGAACCCAACCGACAGCGAAGACATCATTAAAATTGTGAGTTGGGTCGAATGGCAAATCCTCTGACTTGAGGATGACGGTCTTTTCGCCGCCGATTATCAGCGCAAGGTTCCTGTGCTCATCGACGAAAGTCGGTGGCGCAGACCTGCTCATTCCTGTATATGCGGTTGTCCAAGACTTTTCGATTCTTCCGTTCCTAAAAAGAGAAATCGTGGCACGATTCTCTCGACTATGCTCGGGAGTTCGGTGCTCAATGTACAAGTTTCCCTCGGAGACGATTGAATTTCGAATGCCAGAATCGACCTCAAACCTCGTCCAGTCCTTCGTTCCGATTTTCCTCTCAAGAACAGCGCCAGAACTTACAGCTATCCACTCTGTTTCCGCGTCGCGCCTGTAAGCTGAACGGGGCGACACATCGAAGGGCAGTTCCTCAACTGATGTTGTAGGATGCACGACCTCCAAAGTATCTGCATTTGAGTCCAATGCATAAACTACATCCCCATACGCGAACAGCGTTTGTGGCAACAAGTACTCTTGCTGCGGTTGCGAAACACCGGTACTTTGCTTGGTCTTATCGCCGCAGGCTGCGGTCAGCAGCGAAGCTGCCAATAGGGCAGATAACTCTAATGCAGGGAAAGCTCTCATTCCCCGCATTTTACGGCCTAAATGCCGGACCGCAACCGGCGCAACGCCCATGCTCGCCGACAAAATCGCCTTTCTCATACTTCTATCTCGTACATACCCGAAAAGGCGCGAACAACATTCTTCTTTACCGCCCGACCTCGGCCCCCCCGAGACAGTGATCGTGCTGATGGAGTCGAAGCCATGGCCCGATGGTAAACGGGCGGTTGGCTACGCAGACGGCCACGTACGGCGCCAAGACATCAGCACGGTAACCGCGCAGGGCGCGCCAGACGACTGACGAGGTCACGCTCCCGAAAACATTCTCGCCTGCGGTGTTGGCCCTGTACCTATTGTATTGGCGCTGGTGCACAATAGGTCTATGAAGCTGCTCGCACTAGTCTTCGCCACAGCGGTCGCCCCGATGTGCCTCGCGCAATACGAGGCGTTCCCCGACGTCCCCGAGAACCACTGGGTCTACCAGACGCTATACAAACTCCAACAAGAAGGCATCGTGAAGTTTGCCACCAACCCATTCTTTGGAAGCGGCAGACCCGCCGATTGCAGGGAGATTGCGATGATGACCTTCGACGCCTACGACGGATTGCTCACGCTGATCGAAAAGGCCGAGTGGACAAAACGGCGTAAGGCAAACTCGTGGCGAGGCGAAGTAGACGAAATCGCGTTTCGCCT
>JAICGT010000228.1 GCA_025922995.1 Fimbriimonadales bacterium | reverse complement strand
CTTTGGATCAGGGCGCGGTCGCACCGTTCGTTCACAAGAACGGAGAGCTGAAAGATTGGTGGCCGGACGTGTTCGAAGGACTGGCACAAAAGCACGGATTCAAGACGAGAACGCCGTTCGAGAAGCTGCCGAAGAAAATACAAAATATGGTGTTCGAAGGCACCGATGAGCAGGTAGCCGTCACCGTTCGCTACGGAAGTCGGAGCCGCGTTTACAACACTTCCTACGAAGGCGTTCTGAAGATTTTAAAGAAGCGCTACGACACCACGGAAAGCGAGTGGGTTAAGCAGGATTTGGAACAGTACATGTCCACAAGCGCGTGCCCAGTTTGCAAGGGTCAGCGCTTGAAGCCTGAGGCGCTGTCCGTACTTCTCGGTGAGAAAACGATTTCGGATATTACCGATCTCGCCATCGGTGACATTTTGCAGTTCTTCGAGGGCTTGACTGCGCAGCTTACGTCTCGCCAAAAGATTATTGCCGAGCGCGCAGTGAAGGAAATCGTCGAACGCCTTGGATTCTTGGTGGATGTAGGTCTCGGCTACCTAACATTAAGTCGAAATGCAAAAACGCTTGCAGGCGGCGAAGCCCAGCGGATTCGGCTCGCCACGCAAATCGGTAGCGGCTTGATGGGCGTTCTTTACATTTTGGATGAGCCCAGCATCGGCCTACACCAGCGCGATAACGAGCGTCTGATTCAGACGCTTGTGCGCCTTCGCGATATCGGGAATACCGTTATCGTCGTGGAGCACGATGAGGATACGATTCGCTCGGCTGACTATATTGTAGACCTGGGACCGACAGCCGGCGAGGGCGGAGGTTATATTGTCGCGCAAGGAACTCTAAAGCAATTTCTCAAGAAAAACAGCCTTACAGCGAAGTACTTGACCGGAAAAGAAACCATACCGGTGCCCACTAAGCGGAGAAAGCCGGAAGGATGGATTACCCTGAAAGGCGCCAGCGGAAATAACTTGCAGATAGACGAGGCGCGCATTCCGCTCTCCGTATTTACCTGCATCACCGGCGTTTCCGGCAGCGGCAAGTCGACCTTGATCCAAGATACTCTTTTCCCGCGCTTGATGTACGAAGTCTACGGAACGCGCGGCGTTTGGTCGCCTCATATCGGTATTTCCGGATTGGAGAGCATCGACAAGGTTGTCGATATCGACCAGTCACCGATCGGGCGTACGCCTCGTAGCAATCCGGCGACGTATACCGGAACCTTCGACATGATCCGCGAACTGTTTGCTATGACTCCAGACTCCAAGCAGCGTGGCTACAAGAACGGCAGGTTTTCGTTCAACGTCAAAGGCGGCAGGTGCGAGGCATGTAAGGGCGACGGAATCATCAAGATCGAAATGGTGTTTCTGCCCGACGTTTATGTTCCCTGCGACATTTGCAAAGGCAAACGATACAACCGAGAAACGCTCGAAGTGAAATATAAAGGCAAGAATATTTCCGACGTCCTGGAAATGACGATCGAGGAAGCAATCGAATTCTTCCGACCCATCCCGAAAATATTTCGAAAGCTCGACACGCTCAACGACGTAGGGCTCGGGTATCTGCGGATGGGACAGCCGTCGACAACGCTATCAGGTGGTGAGGCGCAACGCATTAAACTGGCTGCTGAACTCAGCAAAAGGGCTACAGGCAATACCCTCTACATCTTAGACGAGCCGACCACGGGCCTTCACTTCGAAGACGTCAAGCGATTACTCGGCGTATTGCAAAAACTTGTAGATCAGGGCAATTCGGTAATTGTCATCGAGCACAATTTGGACGTGATTAAAACCGCCGACTGGATCATCGACTTGGGTCCCGAGGGAGGAAAGCGTGGCGGCCACATTATCGCCGAAGGGACGCCGGAGAGAGTCGCGGTCAGCGCTAAGAGTTACACGGGTAGTTACCTGAAGCGCATGCTCGGCCCGAGTCAGAGGCGCCGTGCCGGCTAAGCCGCGGCCGGCAGCCGAGAAGGGTGCGATCGCCCTCATGGCTCCGGCCGGACTAGTGGGCTATCTTCTGCGCGGCGAATGGGCTGGGACTTCCATCCTTATTCCTGGCGTCCTCTCCGGGCTCATAATCTCGATCATCGTGTCGGCAGCAAAGCCCTCGCTCGAGGAGCGGCTGTGGCCGCTCGTTGCGCCGGCCGTCGTCGCCATGCACCTGATCGGTGGCGCGACGATCTCCCTCCTCGCCTCGGTAGCCTTTCCGGATATTACGACTCGAGCCGGGTTATTGCCGATCCTGGAGTGGACCCGCCCCACGTCGCTCGCCGTCTTTGCCTTGGTCGACTTGATCACGTTGGCACTCCTCGGGCTGGTAACTCGAAAGCGGTAAACTTTCCGCGCATGCAGACCATCTTCGGATTCGATAGCATCGTCCGCGATTGGCCGGAAACGACGGTGTGCATCGGCGTGTTCGACGGTATGCATTTGGGCCATCGGTCGATTGTTCGCGAGGCAGTCGACAGAGCTCGGGCAGAAGGCCGGCCATCAGTCGCCGTCACGTTCGACCGACATCCGATGGCTGTCATTGCACCTTCGAACTGCCCGCAACATATTTCGACCCTCGATGATAATCTTGCCGAGATGGCTGAATTGGGTGTCGATATCGCCGTCGTCGCTGTCTTCGACTTGGCGTTTTCGAGGCTGTCTGCCGACGATTTTTTGCAACATTACTTACTAGGCAAGTTGTGCGCGAGGGAAATGGTTGTCGGTCACGATTTTGCGCTTGGCCATAATCGAACAGGCACAACGGAATGGCTTTCGGAGCGCATACCGACCCATGTTCTGCCGCCATTGGAATTAGACGGCGAGCGGATTAGCTCCAGCCGAATTAGGGATTACATTTCACAGGGCCGCGTTAACGAAGCTGGTCGGATGATCGGAGGAAACTATTCGCTTTCGGGCAGCGTTACCCGTGGACAGAGACTTGGGACGGAGCTTGGCGTACCCACCGCCAATCTCGTGCCGATTATCGACCAGGTGTTGCCCGCACCCGGGATTTACGCCGGACTGTCTTCGGTAGATGGCAGGGTCTACTCGGCAGCTGTTTCGGTGGGTTTTCGCCCGGCGGTTCCCGATGCGGGATTTGCCGTAGAAGCACACTTTATGGATTATTCCGGAGGCGACCTATATGGTCGAACCATTTCGCTTGAATTTGTGGATCGTCTCCGAGACGAGTTAAACTTCGAGTCGTTGGCTGCGTTGAAGCAACAAATGAACGTAGACATCGAGCGCGCACGGGAGGTGCTTGTTCATCATGGTTAAGAAGGCGGTCTTCTTCGGTGTGCTCACGGTTGCCCTT
>JAICGT010000227.1 GCA_025922995.1 Fimbriimonadales bacterium | reverse complement strand
GTGCAGCGAACGGAATTTTTTGACCTGGTCGAGCGGCACTTCGTAGCCGCTCAAGTGCAGCCAGCCGTAAAGAAACATCGAGCCATGGCCGGCCGAGAGCACGAACCGGTCGCGATTGATCCAGCGCGGACGCTCCGGATTGTGCACGAGTGCGTGACCGTAGAGCACCGCCCCAATCTCTGCGGCGCCGAGTGGCAGGCCGAGGTGGCCGGAAGAGCACGCGTGAACCGCGTCGATGGCGAGGCCGCGCGCCTGATTGGCAGCCTTGGCGAGGAGATGAGTTTGCAGCGTCATGAGAAAATTCCGTTTAGACGTAGACTCCGCCCCCGCGGCGGGGAAGCCCGAATTTGGGTAGGCGCGGGATTAGTTTCCTAGCGGCCGGCCATTGACTGGGCGGTGTCGCTTATGCACGCTATGCCCGTGAATTCCAAGCACGTGAAGGAACTTCTGCACGCGACACCCTTCGTGCCATTCTCGCTGGTGCTGGCGAATGGCAAAGTGCACCACATCGGAAACCCGGATGTGCTGAACGTCACCGCCCAAGGCCACATCATCCATCAGGACGTGTTCGGACCCACGACCTTCATCAATCCGCTGCTGATCGTTGAAGTCGTGCGGAAGACCGAGGAGACCGGTACATAAAAAAAGCGAGCCCCCCAGGAGCTCGCTTTGAAATTTGGGAACGTTGGATGACGGTCGCTTCAGCTCTTGCCCGCCGGCGCTTCGGCCGTTGCTTCGTTTTCGGTTTTCGCGGAAGCAGGCTTCGCTGCCGGCGCGGATTTCGCCGCCGCGGCGACTTTCTCGGCGTGAATTTCCGCCGCGCGATCCTTTTCCTTGATTGCGACCGCCGCCTTGCCCGTGCGTCGGCGCAGATAATACAAACGCGCGCGCATCGGCTCAGACTCGCGCTCGACTTCAATCTTTTCGATGTTCGGCGAATTGACCGGAAACACGCGCTCGACGCCCTCTCCGTAACTAAGACGGCGGACCGTGAAAGTCTCGTGCACGCCATGACCCTTCCGCGCAATCACGATCCCGGCATAAACCTGCACCCGCTCCTTGTCCCCTTCGCGGACCTTCGTGTGCACGCGCACACCGTCGCCGACCTTAAACGGCGTAATATCTTTCTTCACCTGCGAAGCGGTGATTTCTTGGATGATCGGGTTCATGGCAGTGATTATTTAAGTAAATCGGGTCTAACCTGACGCGTCTTTTCCAGCTGGCGCGCGGCACGCCACTTTTCGATTTCGGCATGGTTGCCCGAGAGTAGAACCTCGGGAACGGACATGCCCCGAAATTCGGCGGGACGCGTGTATTGAGGAAAGTCGAGCAACTTGCTGGTGAAGGATTCATGCGTCAATGACTTTTCCTCCCCGAGCACGCCCGGGATGAAGCGAGCAACGGCATCAATCACCACTGCTGCCGCAAGTGTGCCGTTCGTCAGCACATAATCACCAATCGAAATCTCCTGATCGATGGCACGGTCGCGTATCCGTTGATCGATGCCTTCGTAGTGTCCGCTCAGCAGGATCAAATGCTTTTGCTGCGAAAGCGTGTGGGCGATTGTCGGCGAAAGTGGCGTTCCATCCGGCGTGAGATAAATCCGCCGGCAACCGGGGGTCTGCAGCTGTTCGAGCGCCGCGAACACCGGTTCCGGCTTCATCACCATCCCGGCTCCGCCGCCAAACGGACGGTCATCCGCGGTCTTGTGCTTGTCCACGGTCCACATGCGCAAATCGTGAACCTTTACCGCGAGGTGACCCGCAGCAATGCCCTTGCCCAGGATGCTTTCAGCCAGAAAGCCATCGAGCATCCGCGGGAAAAGCGTGAGGACATCAATTGTCAGCGGCATGGAGAAACGAACCGGGTGTCTCGCGCCGGAAACGAAGGTCCCGAAGGTAGAAAACAAAAGAGCCCCGGATCAACTCCGAGGCTCGGTGTGACTGACTTTACTTCGTCTCCTTCGCGACCACCAAATCAGGCGCTTGCGGCCGGCGCTTCGGCCTTGGCCGCCGTGGCGCGGCGCGCCTTCTTGATCATGGAATGCATCGTGTTGGTGGGCAACGCACCTTTGCTCAGCCAGTACTCCACCCGTTCCATGTTGAGTTTGATTGGATTGCCTTTGTCGCCGGGGCGATATGTGCCGAGATTCTCAACCGCGGCGCCGTCCCGGCGCGAACGCGCCTCGGCAACAACCACACGATAGAGCGGCTGGTGCACGGAACCAACCTTGGTGAGACGGATTTTGAGTGCCATGTCAGATGTTTTGCGGAGCGCTTCTTGCTGGGAAAAGTCGAGGACAACACCCACCGCGCGGAGGCTTGTCAAGCCCCTACTCCCCCGCACCGTGGCAGCCGCAACCAAAGGAACCCAGATCCGGCTCGTTCTCGTTCTCGTAATCGTTCTCGTTCTCGCCGGATCGAGAGAAAGAGAACGAGAACGAGGAACGAGAACGATTGAAAAGCGAACGGCGGGATTTGCCATTGACCACCTTCGTGCGCCGGGCGACGGTGCCGGGTTCTATGCTCAAAGCTGGCATTGTCGGCCTGCCCAATGTGGGCAAATCCACTCTCTTCAACGCCCTCACCCGTTCGCGCAAGGCGGAGGCCGCGAATTATCCGTTCTGCACGATCGATCCCAATGTCGGCGTCGTCACGGTGCCCGACGAACGTCTGTATGCGTTGCAACAAATCGCGAAGACGAAGGTGGTTATCCCGGCCGCGATCGAGTTCGTGGATATCGCCGGCCTCGTGGCAGGCGCAAGCAAGGGCGAGGGTCTGGGCAATCAGTTTCTAGCCAATATTCGTGAAGTCGACGCCATCGTGCAGGTCGTGCGGTGCTTCGAGGACACCGACGTCGTCCACACCATGGGCGGCATCGACCCAGTGCGCGACATCGAGGTAATCACGACGGAACTTGTGCTCGCAGATCTCGATGCCGTCTCCAAGCGCATCGACAAGACCCAGAAGAAGGCAAAGTCCGGCGACAAGGAGGCGATCATCGAGCTCGCCCTGCTGCAAAGACTCGAGCCGCACCTCAACTCCGGCAAGACGGCCAACACGCTGCCCGCCACAGACGACGAGAAAGCGATGATGAAGCTGTTTCAGCTCCTCACTGCGAAACCCGTTCTCTTCGCCTGCAACGTCGCGGAGAGCGATCTCGCCACTGCCGAGGAGAACAAGTTCGTCCAGGCGGTCGCGGGCTATGTCCGCACTCACCACGACGCGGCGTACGTCCCGATCAGCGCCAAGATCGAATCCGAACTGATCGACCTTTCTCCCGACGAGGCGAAAGCGTTTCTCAAGGATCTG
>JAICGT010000226.1 GCA_025922995.1 Fimbriimonadales bacterium | reverse complement strand
GCGTCGGTTTTGGTGTAAGCAAGCCATTTCGAATCAGGCGACCAAACTGCGTCTCCATACGCCGGATACTCGGCAGGGCCAATGGGAGTTTGCGCGCCTGTGTCCGCGTCGACTATATACAGAGTGTTGCGCGAATCCCTGAAAAGAAAGCTCTTGGAGTCAGGAGACCAAGTTGCGGCTTCATAGAAATTATTGCCGCCCGATGTGACGCGACGTTCCGGTTCGGAAAGATCGCTTTTGCGGACGTACCATTCGTATTCGCCCGTTTTATCCGAAGCATAGAGGAGCCACTTTCCGTCGGGAGACCACGTTAGGTATCGCTCACGCGCGCCGGGGGTGTTCGAAATGTTGTAGGTGATCCCTTCTTTTGCGGGGACTGAAAACAACTCACCACGAGCTTCCACGGCAACGCGCGAGCCGCTCGGTGAAATCGTGATATCAGAAGTAAACGCTCCCAGTTCACGGTGTACCGGCCTTCGCGCTTCGAGGTCGCTGAAAATAGCAACTGGAACCGGCGATACTTTCTTGGAAGCTATATCATAAGTCCATAGCTTCGCGTCGCGCTCGAATACGATTTTGTCTTTTCCCGCGCTCGGCCATTTAATGTCGAGGTCCGTGTAACTCGTAAGCTTCGTCGATCTTTTGCTTCGCATGTCATAGGAATAGAGATTTAACCTTCCGTCACGGTCGTTCGCGTAATACACGTTGTTGCCAACCCACATCGGCCATAAATACGCGCTGCGGTCGTGCTCCATTTCCCAGTATCTGTTGGCAACTGTGTCGTAGAACGAAATAAAACTCTGGTTGCCGCCGCGATATCCTTTCCACGCCGCGTTTTCGGTCGACATGCGGTTGTAAGCTACGGTCTTCCCATCAGGCGAGGCTGAGCCCAGACCGCCTTCCTGAATCGGATGCTCCTCTTCCGTGCCGCCTGCGGCAGGGACAGTGTAATAGCTTAGGTATCTGCCGAACGGGCTGTTGCGGAGACTTCGGAATAGAATCGTCTTCCCGTCGGGCATCCAGTCCACGGGAATATCCAGTGAATTGTGATAAGTCAGCCGCTTTGGCTCACCACCTGTGGCAGGCATGACGTATACGTCCATGTTTCCGTCGTAAGTCGCGGCGAAAGCGATTTGCTGGCCGTCCGGCGAGAATTTCGCAAGGTACTCGCCGCCCTCATCGTTCGTCAGTTTGCGAGCGGTTCCGCCCTCCGCAGGCACGTGCCATAAGTCGCCCGCGTACATAAAAACGATCTTGTCGTCGTGGATGTCCGGGAAGCGCATCAGGCGACCGTCCATAGCCTGGCCGACAGTCATTGCCGCTAAAATAGTTAGGATCATAGTAGTCCCAAAAGATTACCTGCGGCGGAACCCCCGGGCAAAGTGGCGCTGGCCCAACTCCAGCTTTCGCACCTGGATCCAGGCTGCCTGGCTGTGCCCAAAACGTAGCACGTTACGGTACACTTTGCGACGAAATGTCGAACTTACACCTGTTCACATCGGAGAGTGTGAGCGAGGGCCACCCCGATAAACTTGCCGACCAGATCTCGGACGCTCTATTAGACGAGTGCCTCAAGGACGACCCTAGCAGCAGAGCCGCGATCGAGACGCTACTTGGGAAGGGCTTCGCGGTGGTCACCGGCGAAGTACGCACCGAGACCTACGTGGAGATTCCCGACATCGTGCGAGACGTGATCGTTTCCGTCGGCTACGACAACTTCGCCTACGGGCTCGACGGCCACACCTGCGGCGTGATGGTCGCGATTCAGGGGCAGTCCCCGGATATCGCGAAGGGCGTGGACACCGGCGGCGCCGGTGACCAAGGCATGATGTTCGGCTACGCGACGAATGAGACGCCAGAAATGCTGCCTCTGCCCTTGGCGATCTCCCACGCGCTTATGCGCAAGCAGGCGGAGGTCAAGCGCGAAAAGGCTTCGCTCGGCCTAAGGCCGGATGCGAAGGCACAAGTGACGATTGGCTATGAGGGGAACAAGCCGAAGCTGGTGACCGACGTGGTCTGCTCTTGTCAGCATGACCCGGGCATCGAGCAAAATGAAGTCCGCGCGAGAGTCACGGAGCACATCATCGAGCCTGTGCTCGACGAGTATCGATCGATTGTGGACGTATCCGATTCCGTTCGCTATCACATCAATCCGACGGGGATATTCACCAAGGGCGGGCCGGACGCCGACGCAGGCTTGACCGGCCGAAAAATCATTGTCGATACCTACGGCGGGTTCGCGCCGCACGGCGGCGGCGCTTTCAGCGGGAAGGACCCGTCGAAGGTCGACCGCAGCGCGGCCTATATGGCGCGGCACGTGGCGAAATGCGTGGTGGCTGCCGGATTGGCAGAGCGGGCTCTAGTTAGCCTTGCCTACGCTATCGGCGAGCCCGATCCCGTGCAGGTCGCAGTCGATGCATACGGCACAGAGACAATCGACCTAGAAGAAATCGAGTGCCGGGTGAAGGCCGAGTTTCCGTTCAACCCGCGTGGGATCAGCGACTACCTCGGCCTGCGTTCGGGCTTCAAGTACCAGCAGACGGCGAAAAACGGACACTTTGGCAATCCTGCGTTCCCGTGGGAAAAGACGGACGCCGCCGAACGCCTGAAGTCGTGATCGAAGGCCGCATGGATGCGAGCGGTATGCGCTTCGCGGTCGTGGCTTCTCGGTGGAATGAATTCGTAACGGAGCGCCTCGTCGAAGGGGCGCTTCGCGCATTTCGGATGCACGGTCAGCCGAACGTCGAAGTTGTTTGGGTGTCGGGATCGTGGGAGATTCCGATCGCTGCGCTCTCGGCGGCCAAGTCCGGAGTCGACGGCGTAGTTTGCATCGGATGCATTTTGCAAGGAGCCACCACGCACGCGCAGCAGCTTTCAAACGGGGTTGCGTCGGCGCTTTCCGAGCTGACATTGCGTACAGGCGTGCCGATGACCTGGGGTGTGCTCACATGTGCGACGCAAGAAGAAGCAATCGAACGCGCGGGCATGAAGCTTGGCAACAAGGGCGAAGAAGCCGCGCTGGCTGCCATCGAAGCAGCCTCAATTCAAGCGCAGCTAGGCGTCGGCAAGTAAACTCACCCCCATGGAACGACCGCCGGCAGTCGCCGGGATGACCCGTGCCGAGATGGCCTCCCTATTCGTGGGTGATAAGCTGGCGCGCGTTCGTGGCGGTCAGCTTGCCGACTGGGTCTACAAGCGAGGCGCGGCAGAGTTTTCAGTAATGAGCGACCTCCCGGCAGAGGTCCGTTCGAGGCTTGCGGAGTCCTATTCTGTGCGACCCGGAAGGGTGATAACAGAGCAGCGGTCGACCG
>JAICGT010000225.1 GCA_025922995.1 Fimbriimonadales bacterium | reverse complement strand
TCTTGCTAAATTACGATGACTTCAGGCGGCGGTTCGTCACGTGGATTCCACCGGCGATTCGCCCGGCGGCGACGGACTTGCTGGCGGACTTAGGAGATGTAATTTCCGGTTACGTTCGCGGATTGACTAAGAGCGTGCTCCTTTATTCGGTCATCAATGCCGTACTGTTTTCGATACTGGGAGTGCCGTTCGCTCTGTTCTTGGGGCTGCTTGTGGGAGTTTTCTACGTTATTCCCTACGTCGGGTTCCTGCTCTCGATGGGAGCGATCTGGCTCGCGATACTGGCCGGCGATCAGTCCGGATTCCTGGGCATCGAGATGTCTAAAATCGGCTATACCGGTCTGGTTCTGTTGGTTTACATTGTGATCGGTGTGCTGTACGACAGCATCGTGCATCCGCAGCTGGTTGGGCGCTCTGTCGGCTTGCACCCGGTCGTGAGCGTTTTTGTCGTGCTGTGCGGAGGCGCGCTATTCGGCCTGGCAGGCATGCTCATCGCATTCCCCGTGGCAGGGATGATCAAAGTCGTCTTGGATCGGCTCATGCGATACACAACAACTTCGACCGGTGACGGTATCGAATTGCCTCGGGTTCCTCGACGGCACGAAGCCTAAAGCGACAGTTACTTCTTGGTGCGCCCCTGACCCGGCAAAGGAATCAATCCAAGCTCGGAAGCCTTGCGAAACGCCTGAAGGCGGTTCGAGACACCAAGCTTATGGTAGATATTGGCGAGATGAAAGTCGACAGTCCGCTTGGACACAATGAGTTGCTCAGCAACTTCGCGGCTTGGTAGTCCCTGAGCGATAAGCATCAGCACTTCCCGCTCGCGTCGTGTAAGCCGAACGGGAGTGGATCGTTTTGGTTTTGACATCTATGAGTTGTTCCCCCAACTGGTAATAAGCGCAGAACTCTCCAGCTGCATGGCATCAAGTTCCCTAAAGCATAAACGCATGTTTCACTACTCCTTTGTAGAAAGTTCGCTTTTTTGTGACGCTAGGGGACGTCTCCATCCAAAAACCTCGCGCCGTCGGACTCCCTGACAAGAGCCTCGGGCTTCGACATTGAAGCTCCGTGGCGGTAAAAGTACTGGTGATAGACGCCCGACCCGATATGTTTGTTCCAGGTAGTTCTAACTGTAAAACGAGGCTACAGCCCCCGCAGAGGCCCGCGTGGCGAAGATACTAGGCGTCGCGAACCCGTACATTTCGTAAGAAGCCCTCGTGGCTCGTCTGAAGTCCTCGAAACTTCCGGCCTCGATGAGGGCAACGCAGCAGCCTCCCAGCCCAGCGCCGGTCATCCTCGCGGCGATGCATCCCGGCGCCGCGCGAGCCGATCGCGCCATGGCGTCGAGGCTCGGGCTGCTGACCTCGTAGTCCTCCTTCAGGCTCATATGCGAGGCATCGCAGATACTGCCGAGTGCGGCGAGATCACCCGCCAGCAGGGCATCTCGAAACTCGGCAACTCGGAGGTTTTCCGTGATTACGTGGCGGGCCCGCCTAAACGCGGTGTCATCGAGGCCTGCTCCCCTGGCTTCGTCCAGGTCGCCCAACGTTACGTCTCGGAGCGATTGAACCGGCCGCTGCTTCGAGAGAAAAGACACCGCTCGTTCACACTCGTGCACGCGCTCGTTGTACTTGCCGGCGGCAAGCGCTCTCGACTGCCGCGTGTCCAGGATCGCCAATTGCAGGTTTTCAGGCAACCGCACAGCCTGCCAGTCCCGAGTGCGCATGTCGATGAGAATCGCGCAACCATCCACGCCGAGCGCCGACGCCATCTGATCCATCCGGCCACACCTCACGCCAACATGCGCGTTTTCAGCACGCCAAGCCGTCTCGGCGATTTCAAGAGGGGTGAGCCCCAGCGAGCCCATTGCGTTCCAGGCTCCCACAAACGCGACCTCCAGGGCTGCGCTGCTGCTGAGACCACTTCCGCTCGGAACACTTGATGCAACCATTGCCTGGATTCTCGGAGCCGATAGGCCATTCTCCTCCAAGGCCGCGCGGCATGCGAGTGCGTATCGTCGCCAGCCGGGCCCCCGATGATCTTTAGCGTCGCGGATCTGAGCCGACCGGATGTCATCCTCTGCCGAGGGCCTCGCCAGCACAACGACCCGCCTGTCGATCGCCGCTGGAAACACTAGCCCCTCGTTGTAGTCGGTGTGCTCGCCGATGAGGTTGACCCTCCCGGGCGCCGTTGAAACGACCGTGGGCGGATCATCGAAGTGATCCGCCCACGCCTTAAGCGCCCTCTCGATCATCTAGTATGCCGGCGGGGTGTGCGGCTCGTCCTCGTCGTCGCCCGGCTCCCCAATGGCTGCCTCGGTCGTGAGGATCATGCCGGCGATTGACGCAGCGTTTTGAACGGTTAGCCTTACTACCTTGGCGGGGTCGATCACTCCAGCGGCGTCGAGATCCTTGTATTCCAACGTGGCGGCGTCGAATCCGTTCGCTCCCTTAGCCTGTTTGACCTTTTGAACGACAACGCGTCCCTCGACGCCCGAGTTGTCGCCTATCGCTCGCATGGGAGCCTCGAGGGCTCGCGACAAGATCATGGCGCCGACCATCTCGTCTTCTGAGAGTTTCATTTTGCCGATGCTGGACGCAGCGCGAAGCAGCGTAACGCCGCCGCCGACGACCACGCCTTCCTCCATTGCCGCCCTAGTGGCGCTCAACGCGTCCTCGACTTTTGCCTTTTGCTCTTTCATAGCCGTCTCGGTAGCAGCGCCGACCTTGATGACGGCAACTCCACCGGAGAGCGAAGCAAGGCGCTCGCTCAGCTTCTCCTTGTCGTATTTGCTGTCCGATTTCTTGATCGCGGCTTCGATTTGCTTGAGCCGGCCAGATATCGCGGCCTTCGCACCTTTGCCGCCCACGATAGTCGTGTGGTCCTTCGTAACGATCACCTTGTCTGCGCTGCCCAGCATGTCTAGCGTGACTGCCTCCAGCTTCATGCCCAGGTCTTCACTGACGACTGTGCCCCCGGTGAGAACTGCAATGTCTTCGAGCATCGCTTTCCGGCGCTCGCCGAATCCCGGCGCCTTGACCGCAGCGACTTTCAGGCCGCCGCGCAATCGGTTGAGCACTAGCAACGCGAGCGCCTCGTTTTCCACGTCCTCTGCGATGACGACGATCGGCCGGCCCGTTCTAGCTGCCGTTTCGACAAACGGCAGGAAGTCCGCGACCGTCGAGATCTTCTTTTCGTGAAGGAGGATCAGGGGGTCTTCGAGGATCGACTCCATCCGCGAAACGTCGGTGATGAAGTAGGGGCTCATATAGCCCTTGTCGAATCTCATGCCCTCGACCATGTCGACCGTGGTTTCAAGACTCT
>JAICGT010000224.1 GCA_025922995.1 Fimbriimonadales bacterium | reverse complement strand
GGCCGGAAATCTTTATTTATGATGTTTACGTCAAATTGGGCAAGCGGGAATGGGCAGAAGATTGGTTCAATCGCATGCTGACTAGCAAGAATGGCCACTATGGCGGCCCGAAGAGCTACTTCTTCTTCCGTGACTGGTTTTATCCAATCTATTCCCGACACGGAGGTGTTGCCGTGTTCAACCGATTCTTCATGCTATTATCCGAGCACTTCCCGAAAAAAGACACCGAAGTCGAAGACGGGGCGAGAGCGAAGGAATACGCGCGCCGCGCGACCTTCGGAGAGGTGCTGCACTTCATGAGCGCCGCAGCAAACGCGGACCTGCGCGAACGGTACACCAAGGCGTTTGGGTGGGACGATAAGATTGAAGCTCAATGGAAGAAGGCGCGTGAGGATTTCCCTAAGCTGAAGTACCCGGTTGACCCCAATTATCAGTAGTCGACGGGCCTCAGGTAATACTCCCCAATCGCCGTGTCGCTCAGCATCGCGACCGTAGGCAACTTGCGTTTCCAATGCGTCCCGCCGACCTTACGGCGAACATTCTCTACATCCTCGGTGGGGAATCCCATCTCGACCAGCTTCTCCGAAGGCCAGCCGTCGATGAGCCGCACCAGGATCCGATCCGCCTTGTCGATTGTTATCCCCCAGTCGCCTTCGTCGGTCTGGTTTTTGATAAGATCAGCGGTCGGCGCCTTGTCGATGATTTCTTTCGGAACGCCCAAGTAGTCCGCTAACTGATACACCTGCGACTTGAACAAATCGCCGAGCGGATTAATCGGTGGCGCGTCGTCTGCATGCCAAGTGAAGTAGCCGAAGAGCCTCTCGGTTTTATTTCCCGTCCCTATCGGCAACCCGCCGTGCTTATGGCTCTGGTCGAACAGTATCGTCATGCGGCACCGCGCGCAAACGTTACCGATTCGCGTCTCCCCTGCGTCTTTTTCGGCAGATAGGACATAGCCGTCCACCATGTCGGTAATTTCGATGATCCGATCAATAACGCCGAGGTCGTCTACAACCAATTTCGCGTGATCCAAACTCGCGGGCGAAGAAATCTTGTACGGCATCCGAAATACAAAAGTATTCTCCGGGCCGAAAGCGCGCGCGCATAAATAGGTCGTTACCGCCGAATCGACACCACCTGAAAGCCCCACAATTGCACGAGACATCTTTCTCTTGCGAATACACTCATCGCGCAAAAAAGCGACGAGCCACCGCGCAACCAACTCGGCATCGCTGCGCAACGCCTCATCAGAGTCGATATTAAACTGTTCCCGCCTGTCGATTAATCGCATAGCGCTTCGTTGACGTCGTCGATCTCGCGCGTCACGTCTTCCAGCGCGCTAACCAGGTCGGCGAGCAGTGGGCTCTTCTTCCGGGCGATGTCGATCAGGTCCATGTCGATATCGGCGATCATCATGAACTCCTCGCCGACGGGCCCCTCCTCGATCACTTCTCCGAGTGGATTCACGACGACGCTGCCGCCGATGAACCCCTTGCCCCCCTCGAAGCCGACCAGCATCGAATTGATCACAAAAACTCCATGCTCCTCGGCGGTCGCGCGAAGCAGTCGGTGATAGGTGTCCACGTTTGTCGGCACCGAAGCGGAAAACCCGCGAGCCGGCGACGCCGCAATCGCAATGATCACGGTCGCCCCCTTCAACGCAGCGATCATCGGCGTAACCGAGTGCCACACGTCCTCGCAGATCAACATCGAGAACCGCCCGAACCGCGTGTCGTAGGCGGTCACTTCGCGGCCCCGCGACACGAACCGCTCCTCGTCGAACACGCCGTACGTCGGCAAGAAGAACTTGCGATGCACGTTCAGCACCTTCGCCCCGGCTCCTGAGAACTCGATATGCGCTGCCGCATTGTAGATGTTGCCGTCATCGATCTCGTAAAACCCCACCACGAGATCGATCTCGATCCGCCCGAGCCGAGCGGCGAGGTCGGCTGCCAATCGATCCGCCGGCACGGCGACATCCCCGACGCCCCCTTCCAGGAAGTACCCCGTCGTGCATGCCTCGGGAAAGACGACGAGGTCCGCGCCGGCCTGCTGGGCCTTTAGGGCTGCCTCCGCAACCCGGTCGAGATTCTCCGCGTATCTGGCTTTCGAAGGCGCAATCTGGACGGCGGCGGCTCTGAATGTCACCGCCATAGTATAATTCGTTCCGGGGTGCGACCCCATCACGCCCATGGGAAGGTTTTTCAATTGGATAAAAGCGCTGTTCAATCGTATGATGAACAAGCTCGAAGACCCGGACTTGATGCTCGAAGGCGCGCGTCGCGATATGCAGGACACGCTCCGAGCCAACAAGGAGAAGGCCGTTCACGCCATCGCGCAGCGCAACAACCTCGCCGCGATGGTCGAGGACCTCGAGCGCAAGTCGGCTAACCTCGAGAACCAGGCGGTCATGGCCGTCAAGCAAGGCAACCGCGAGCTTGCGCGCCAACTGCTACGCGAGAAGGCGAACTACCAGAACAGCCTTGAAAGCCTCAAGGTGTCGCTTGCGACCGCCGGCCAGACGGTCGACGTGGTCAAAGTCGCCATCCGCCAACAAGAGGAGCAGGTGCGCCGAAAGACAGCGGAAGCCCTCGCGATGAAGGCGCAGTACAAGCAGGCGCAGATCGAAAACAGCATTAACAAGGCGCTCGAAGGTTTCACCACTGAGGCGCAGTTCGGCACGTTCGAAGCCGCCGCAGAGCGCATCCGCGAAGCCCGAAGCGAAGCCTCGGCGCGCCAGGAACTGATGGCTGAGAGCATTCACGGCAAAGTCATGCAAATGGAAGACAAAGCCGTCGACTTTGCAGCCGATGAAGAGCTTCGCAAGCTCGAGGAGCGGCTCGGAATGTCACAGCCTGCCGAGGCCGCCCCCGTCGAGACTTCCGACGTAGAGGCACAACTGGAAGAACTCGAGAACCGAATGAATCCGGGCAACTCTTCTCCCTCCTAGGGCGTTTGCTTAAGTGATGAAGCGCAAAGGCAACAGCTTAATCGTCGGCACGGTGCTCGTTGTGCTGGTCGGAGCCCTCATTTTCTTGCAAGCTCGAAACGTAGAGCATCCCGAGCAAGAGGAACCGCCGCCGATAACCACGCAGCCGGGAGGCAATTTCAAGCCGGCTCCGTCGGTAGATGACGCACTCGACAAGGGCGGTCCCGCGCCGGGTCCGATCATCGCCCCTCAGTAGCTTCGAGACGGAAGAGGCCCCCATTTAATGCGAGGGCCCCTCGACCTCCTCAACTTAGAACTTGCGCATAAGGAAGAAGCTGAACCGGTTGTTCCTGCCGCGAGGCAGGCCCGCCCAGTCTGTAAGCCAATGCAGGTAGTTC
>JAICGT010000223.1 GCA_025922995.1 Fimbriimonadales bacterium | reverse complement strand
TGTCGTCGAACGAGATCAAGAAAATAGTCGAGATTCAACTTCAAGTACTCTCAAAGCGACTGCAAGACCGAAAAATCTCCTTGCAATTAACCGACGCCGCAAAGGAGCGACTCGCCCTGGAGGGCTTCGATCCGGTCTACGGCGCGCGGCCCTTAAAACGCGCCATCCAGCGCGAAGTCCTCAACCCGTTGGCGCAAGAGATCTTAACGGGCAAGGTCAAGGACGGAGCGACGGTCAAGGTCGATTATAGAGACGGCAGCTTCACGTTTGCCGCCTGAGCCTGCCAACCAAACCCGTGCCAAAATCGTATACGAGCTATGAGCGACCGCATCAAGCAACTTGAAAAGCAAATCTACGACCTCAAGGGCGAACTTGCCAAGGCCCGGGCGGAGAACGAGCCGGAGCCTGTACAGGACTACGAATTCTCCACGATCGACGGGCCGAAAAAACTCTCCGAACTGTTCGGAGGCATGGATGACATGCTTGTCATCCACAACATGGGCAAGAGCTGCAACTACTGCAGCCTTTGGGCAGACGGCATCGACGGCTACTTCGCCCACCTTGCCGGACGAGCGGCGGTCACCTTGGTCAGCCCCGACGATCCCCAAACGCAGCGTGCGTTCGCTGAGGAACGCGGGTGGCGCTTCCCCACCGTTAGCGATTCGACCGGCGACTTCACCCGCGCGATGGGAATGCTCAACGAAAAGGACGGCTACTGGCCGGGGGTTTCCGCGCTGCATCGCGCCGATGACGGTTCGATCACCAGGAAGAACGTAGCGATGTTCGGACCAGGCGACGATTTCTGCCCAGTCTGGCCGCTGTTCGAATTGCTCGACGGTGGCAAAGGCTCCTGGGAGCCTCCGCACTAATGAAGGCGCGCTGGCTGCCCTTCGGGTTAATGTTCCTCGTCTGCTTCGGCGGAGTTTTTGCCGCGCTGCGTTTAAACGACCAAATGGAGCGGGGCGAGGGCCCGGCGTCGCTGGATGCGCTCGTAAGGTCCCAGCCGATCCAATATCCGAAAGGCGCGGGCGGGGCGGACTTCGAGGCTGCGGTTGCCAAGATTCTCCCTGCCGTGGTAAGCGTCGACGTTTTTCGGTCCACGCCGTTTTCGGCAGGAGCGCAATTGGCGAGCCAGGGCAGCGGCGTCATCCTCACAGCCGACGGTTACATCATTACAAACAGCCACGTGATTAACGGCGGCGACGAGATTCACGTCAACCTAACGAACGGCAAGCAATACGCCGCCGAGGTAATTGGCGACGACCCGATTAGCGATTTGGCTCTACTGAAAGTAGACGCGAAGGACTTGCCGACCGCCGAACTCGGTGATAGCGACACGGCCAACGTCGGCCAATGGGTGCTAGCCGTCGGCAATCCGCTCGGCTACGAGGGAACGCTTAGCGTCGGAGTGGTGAGCGCTCTCAATCGAGACCTGCCGCTCGGCCCGCAGTCGGCTCCGCTCATCGGCGCCATCCAAACGGATGCCGCCATCAACCAGGGAAACAGCGGCGGCGCGTTGGGAAACATCCATGGCCAAGTGATCGGCATCAACAGCGCCATTGCGACGCCGAACCGAGGCAGCGTGGGCATCGGCTTTGCGATCCCTTCGAACCGGGTCAAAAAAGCGGTCGATGAAATTCGCAAGTACGGCCGTGTCCGCCATCCTGATTTGGGCGTTCAAGTTTTTAAGCCTCCTTACTTTCTACGGTTACCCCAATTTGAGGAAACATTTGGCCCCAACCCCCCGAAAAACGGTCTGGTAATCGACGCGGTCGTTCCCGGTTCCCCGCTTGCGTCTGCCGGGCTGCGTGAGTGGGACGTCATCACGTCGATCAACGGGAACGCGATGACAACCCTGGACGACTACCTGTCTTTTCTCTTCAAAGCGGAACTCGGCCAAAAGGCGCAAGTGAACTATTGGTCACGCGGCGAAAACAAATCGGTAACCGTAACACTCGCCGAAGTCGACCATCGCCGATGAAGCGAACGAACCTAACCAAAGCATGAGCGCCGTTTCGAGCGTGACAGCCCCACGATGACCGACCCGCTTTCGTCTGATTTGAGGCGGACTCATCGATTCATCTCATTATTCACTTTAAACTTCGTCACTTTTTTCCACCTTAACAAATGAGCGGCGCGGATGTGAGCGATTGACTGCGGCTCATGGGTGCGAGTCTACTCTGCGTCGCGCGGCAAAGAAAGGGTCCTTCGGTGTCGGCGATTTCTATGACAACGAACTGCTGACGGTGTATTTTGCGACTTGTCATTGCGCTCTTTAAGGACGATACTGTAGTACGGACTCGGAAGTCGATTCATCGGAACCGAGAACAGTAACCAAGACCGCCGGAGGCGGCACTCCTGTCGCCTCCTCCGGCAAAAATAGGTAGTGAGAACCTAACAGTATGAATAACACGCAGAAAGCAGGCACAAACCGCATCGGCGCCAGCGCGATCTCCGCCTCTTTCCTGCTATGCCTACATGGTGGCGCATTTGCCCAGATACTGGGAACCGCATTCTCGAATCGGCACCCTTGACACAAATAGGATCGCAATCTACGATCCGGTTCCCGAGCCCGCAACGTTCGTCGCACGTGGCATGGGACTTGCGTGCTCGCGAGGAGTTCGCAAATGGAGCAGACTCTAAATAACAATAGGCAGCGCAGAGTCCTTCTTGTCGACGACGACAGAGACGTGCTTGCGCTTATAAAAGAAATTCTTGAGATTGGCGGTTTTTCCGTTGCGACGGCCGGTGAGGGTGGAGCCGCCGCGAAACTTCACGCCCAGCTTGGGGGCGTGGATCTGCTAATTACGGACATCGAGATACCCGACTGGACGGGGTTCGAGCTCGCAGATGCGCTTTCCGCGAAGCAGTCGAATCTCCCCGTGTTGTTTCTGACCCGCGGCTTGCCTGCCGAGGATACAGGCGCAAGTTTGCCGCAGCGACACATCCTTCAAAAACCCTTTACTGCTCGCACGTTGCTTGCTTCGGTAGATCAGATGCTGAGCACCAATTGACGCGGGACATTTAGTCTTAAAAACGAAGAGCCCTCGCGTATCGCAACTCGCGAGGGCTCTGCTCGTTCACGACGATCGCGGTCGTATCCGGCGCCGAGTCGTCGCGTTTCAGCTTGACCGCGAAAAGCGGCCGGGGCACCGAGTCGATTTCAGCATCGGTCAGGTATTTCTCGCCAAACTACGACCAGGCTCCGAGCCCAGCGAACCAGTTGCAAGCCGTGGGCGACGAGCCAGTTCTTAAAATCGCTCGGGTGCCCAGAATAAGCGTACCTGGCCGGCGCGGGGTGCCCGGCATAAGCGTACTCTGCCTCGAGCGG
>JAICGT010000222.1 GCA_025922995.1 Fimbriimonadales bacterium | reverse complement strand
GAGCAAGGACAAAAACCCCGACCTGTTCTGGGCGTTGCGCGGGGGCGGAGGAAACTTCGGCGTCGTGACTAGCTTCCTTTTCCAGGCACACCCGGCGAAGATGGTGTATGCGGGCCCAATCTTTTTCGATGCAGCGAAAGACGGCAAAACGGTGATGACGACCTTTCGCGACTTTATCAAGGACGCGCCGCCCGAACTCGGCATTTTCGTCGGCCTCAAGACGGTGCCTTCGATGGACCCATTCCCGCAGGAGCATTGGGGCAAGCGGGCGTGCGGGATCATCGGCGCTTACAACGGCCCGATCGCCGAAGGCGAGCGGCTCATGGGTGAGTTGCTTGCCAAGTTGCCGGAGCCCTTCTTCAACTGGATGAGCGAAATGCCCATGCCGACGATCAACTCGCTGTTCGACCCGTTCTTCCCGAAGGGGCTGCAGTGGTATTGGAAGGGCGACTTCGTGAACACCCTGCCGGACGAGGCGATCGACACGCACATCGCGCAGGCTGCCAAGGCGCCAACCGAGGTCTGTCTTATGCATCTCTATCCGATCGACGGCGCGGTGCACAAAGTGGCGCGGGATGAAACGCCGTGGAGCGCGCGAGATGCGACGTTCAGCATGGTCATCGCCGGAATCTCCCCGGAGCCATCGCACGCTGACGACCTGAAAAACTGGGGCCGCAGCTACTGGAACGCGATTCACCCGTACAACCTCGAGGGCGGATACGTGAACTTCATGATGGACGACGAGGCCACCGGCCGAGTCCAGGCGTCGTTCGGCCCGAACTACTCCCGCCTGTCCTCCGTGAAGGCGAAGTACGACCCGAGCAACCTGTTCCGGGTCAATCAGAACATCGCTCCGGCGTCGTCGTAGACGGGCTTTGCTTGGATGGTGGCAGCATTGTCGGGTTGCCACCATCCTGTGCGATTCATTAGTGATAGTAATAACTTTCTATTCCTCGCATTTTTTTTGTAGATTGACTTCGCTCACTTTTTGTCTCCGTCCGCTTCCGTCTCATTGGCGTTCGTAATAGAAAGCGCCGGCGAACGTTGGGCGTCGAACCCTACGTTAGCCGCCCAGAGGCATTTTCACGGTCACCGGCCGCCGGTCCGACATCCGAAAGATACATTCAATACCTATGTCACGAAGCGGGCGAAGGTAAACCACTTTTGGTGATTCGATGCCCGATTTGTGGTAGTGCGTCGAGGGTTCTTCCGGAGTTTCGCGCAAAGCCGCCAAGAACGCAAAGGGGTAATGCTTGTAACTAGCCGTTCTAGGGCGCCGGCAGGATAGTGGCTACTCCGGTAGGATGCGTTGGGCAAAGCGAGCGCTTAACGATTGGATAACCGAACCTTAGTTGCACCCTAACACCCGAGGGATAGATTTCTGGCTGACATGAAACCTTTTTGTAAACTCGCGCTCTGCGCCGTTGCAGCGGCGAGCCTTTTGTCGGTTGCGCCCGCTCAACGGGCCAAGAACATCTCTCTGCAGAAGCTGGGCACCTATGCAACAGGCGTCTTCGATGAAGGGAGTGCAGAGATAGCTGCACATGACCCGCTAACCCAACGTCTCTTTGTAGTCAACGCGAGCGACTCGTCGATCGATGTCATCGATATCACCAACCCTCTGTTCCCAACGAAGATTTTCGCGATCGACGTTACTCCTTATGGCGACCAGGCGAACAGCGTTGCGGTGAAGAATGGCGTTGTAGCAGCGGCGATTCAAGCGAATGTCAAGACGGATAACGGCAAAGCCGTGTTCTTCGACGCGAACGGAGTGTTCTTGAACGAGGTGACCGTGGGCGCGTTGCCGGATATGCTTACGTTCACACCAAATGGGCAGAAAGTGCTCGTCGCTAATGAAGGCGAGCCGAATGACGACTATTCGATCGACCCGCTCGGCACGATAAGCATCGTCGATCTCACCCAGGGGGTTGCGAATGCCTCGGTTCAAACCCTAGACTTCTCTGCATACAATGGCGCGACACTCGATCCGAGTATTCGCATATACGGGCCGAATGCAACGGTGGCTCAAGACCTCGAGCCGGAGTACATTGCCACATCGCATGACTCTAGAACAGCGTGGGTCACGTTGCAGGAAAACAACGCCATAGCCGAAATCGATGTGAAGTCCGGAAAAATCGTGAGCCTAAAAGGGCTGGGATTCAAGAACTATTCCGTAGGCGCAAATCGCCTCGACCCCAGTGACCGAGATGCTGGGATCAACATTGCAAACTGGCCCGTGTATGGCATGTACCAACCGGACTCGATCACCGCGCTGCGTTGGCAAGGTCAGACATTCTTGATTACCGCGAACGAAGGCGATGCGCGAGAGTACTCGACCTTCGAAGAAGAAGTTCGAGTCAAAAACCTCGGCCTCGACCCGACGGCGTTTCCAAACGCAGCGTTCCTACAGCTCGACGAGAATATTGGGCGACTCAATGTTACAAATGCACTCGGAGACTTCGATAATGACAACGACTTCGACGCGCTGTTTACTCTGGGCGGAAGGTCGTTCTCAATTTGGAAGCCCGATGCAACACAAATCTTCGACAGCGGCGATGCCCTCGAGCAAATTACCGCCGCTCGCTACCCGACATTCTTCAATGCAAGCAACACGGACAACGCATTGGACAGTCGGAGCGACAACAAGGGGCCCGAGCCCGAGGCCGTTACAGTCGCAAAAATGTGGGGGAGGGACTACCTCTTCATCGGTTTGGAGCGTATCGGAGGGATTGTGATTTACGATGTTTCAAATCCTTATCAGCCTCGGTTTGTCGACTATGTGAACAATCGCGACTTCACGGAAGACCCCGAGACCGGCACACCCGGTGACCTGGGACCCGAAGGCATTCTGGTTATCAGCGCGGATGACAGTCCCACGGGCGAGCCGCTGCTCGTGACGGCCAACGAAATCAGCGGCACGACCACGTTATTCGCGATTCGTCGATAGAGCTTGTCTCGGAGGTTAGGAGAGACCGGGGCGGCACTGCTGCCCCGGTATTTTTCTCGCCCCCGACTTGCGTGGTACGCTTAGCGCGTGTTGTCTGCAGAACTCCACGAAGCGCTGTCCGAAGCGAAGCCGCGGCTGGACGCTATCCGAGGCCATCTTTGACCCGGGTTCGATTCGACGCACGATAACCGAGCTAGAAACCCGCTCCCAGGAGCCTGGTTTTTGGGACGACGCCAAGAAAGCCCAATCCGAAATGCGCAAAGTCAGCGCGTTGCGGACGCGCATCGAGCCCTACGAAGCGCTTGAGAAGACGCAACACGACCTCGACGACCTCCGTGCGATGCTCGACGAGGCGCCCGACGAAGCCACCGAGAACGAGTGGGCTCAGATG
>JAICGT010000221.1 GCA_025922995.1 Fimbriimonadales bacterium | reverse complement strand
ATCGATCACCCTGCGTCACCTGCGGCCGCGACTGCACGGGATGACGCGCGTCTTTGTCCGCAAGCGGCCCGCGATCCGGTCGGCGGGTAATGCTGGTCCTGATCGCGCCGCACTGGCCCGCGATTCGGCACTTCCGCGAGGAAGCGGGATGAGATTCTGAGCGTGAAGGAAGTCGATTACGAGGGCGAGAAGGCGACCGTGTTCGCGATTCTCCCGTGGGGTCAGTCGACGGAGGTCGAACTGTTCGTGCGGACTAGGGACAAGCGACCCATCGCGATCCGCGCGCAGGGGCAGCAGTCTTCTTACGCCACTACCGTTGTTCAGTTGGAGACGAAGCTGAGTTTTCGTAAGGAATTCTGGACATGGACACCACCCGAAGGCGCGAAGAAGCGGTAGGTAAACTCGGTCTCGATGCAGACTCTCGAACGCGCGGAGATTCAACGCGTAGGCGCCGAGTTCGGCGATGCGCTGATCAAGGTCAAAGCCTTCCGCGACAACCTTTTCTTGTGCGTCGACAAGGCGCGGCTGCGGGATGTGGCGATGTTCTTGCGGGACGACCCCGAGTTCGAGTACACGCAGTTCAGTGACTGCACCTGCTGCGACTACTCGAAATGGGAGCACGAGCGCGACCTGCCGCAGCGCTTCGAGGTGATTTACAACCTATACAGCATCAGAAACGCCAGCCGGATCTTTTTGAAGGTGGGCGTGGACGATGGCGAGACGACGCCTTCCCTGATCCCGGTTTTTATCGGTGCCGAGTATAGCGAGCGGGAAGTTTGGGACCTGTTCGGCGTGGTGTTCGAGGGGCATCCGGCGCTGAAGCGGTTTTTGCTGCCCGACGACTGGGTCGGGTTTCCGCTGCGCAAGGAAGTGCCGCTGGGCGGCGAGGACGTGGACTTCGCGCACGGCGACCGGGGGCCGGCAGTAGAGGACCTCAGCATGCCCCACGCGGGCGAGAGCTTCGAGGGCAAGACGGGCAGCGAGGATGTGAGCGGACGATGAGCGACCCCCAGACCTTTATGCCCAGCACCGAGACGCTTTTTGAGCGCGTCGGCGACAACACGATGATCGTGAATATGGGGCCGCAACACCCCAGCACACACGGCGTTCTGCGAATTATTCTGGAGTTGGAAGGCGAGACGATCGTCAATTTGGAATGCGTGATCGGCTACCTGCACACCGGGATGGAAAAGGAAGCCGAATATCAGCAGTATTTAAAGTGCGTTACGATGACCGACCGCATGGATTACCTTGCGGCGAATTCGAATAATTTAGCGCACGCGCTTTCGATAGAGCAACTATTGGATATCGAGATTCCGCCGCGCGGACAGGCTTTGCGGGTTTTGTTGACGGAGCTATCGCGGATTGCTTCGCACTGCGTTTGGCTTGGAACACACGCCCTGGATTTGGGTGCGATGACGCCGTTTTTCTGGATTTTCCGCGAGCGCGAAAAGATCCTCGATATGTTCGAGATGTTCTCCGGCGTGCGGATGATGCCTTCTTGGATCGTTCCGGGCGGCTTGCGCGGCGATATGCCGGAGGGTTTCGAAGAAAAGCTACGCGCGTTCATTAAAGAATTCCCGGCCGCGCTGGGCGAATGCGAGGATCTTCTGGTGGACAACCCGATTTGGAAGGAGCGCACGATGAACGTCGGCACGATCTCGGGCGATCTTTGTATGAACTTGGGTCTTTCCGGGCCGATTATACGCGCGAGCGGTGTGGCGTGGGATTTGCGGAAAAGCAATCCGTATTCGGGTTATGAGAATTACGATTTTGCGATTCCGGTGGGGCATCACGGCGACGTTTACGACCGGTTTATTGTGCGGCTGGCGGAAATGCGAGAGTCGCTAAAAATAATCGAGCAGGTAATCGACGGATTGCCGGAGGGGTCCTGGAGCAGCAGCGATCGCAAAGTCGTGCCGCCTCCTCGTGCCGAATTAGATAATTCGATGGAATCTCTGATTCACCATTTTAAGTTATGGACGGAGGGCTATCATCCGCCGGTAGGTGAATCTTATGTCGGCATCGAAGGGCCGAAGGGTGAGATCGGTTGGTACATTGTTTCGGATGGATCAAATCGGCCGTATCGCTGGCACGTACGCCCGCCGAGCCTGGTGAATTTGCAAGCGCTGAAGCACATGTGCATGGGCCGCATGATCGCCGACGTCGTCGCGATTATCGGGTCCATCGATATCGTCCTCGGCGAAATCGACCGGTGAACATCAAGACGGCTCTCGGCTTGATCAATGAAATGGTCGAAGAGGGTGTAATCCAGAGCTACGCTCTGGGCGGGGCTGTTGCCGCCACCTTCTACCTGGAACCGATGTCAACATTTGACCTCGACGTGTTCGTCCAGTTGCGCACGGCTGACGGGTCGGCGCTACAGGACCCAACGCCTATTTTCGCGTTCCTTAAGAGCAAAGGGCATGGAATGGAAGGCGAGTACGCAATGATTGACGGGTGGCCGGTGCAATTCCTTGCTCCTCCGGGCAAGCTGGGGCAGGAGGCGCTGGATCGAGCAATGACCGTGGACGCCGATGATTCACCGTTGCGAATACTTCGAGCCGAGCATCTGGCGGCAATGGCTCTTGAAACAGGGCGTGCGAAAGACAAGGCTCGCCTGCTCCGCTTTCTCGAGAGCGAGGAATTCGACCAAGATGCGTTCGAGTCGATTGTCCAACGGCACGACCTGGCGGAACGGTGGGTAGAGTTTAAGCGGGAGTTCGAAAGCGAACTGTGAAGCAGAATTGGAGCAAGATTGAGGAAAGCAAGGCGGCAATGCGGAAGAAACTTGCCAAGCTCCCCTACGGGGAAAAGCTCCGGCTCTTGGACCGCATGAAGGAGCGAGATCTGCTGATAAAGCGCGCTAAAACGAAGTCCCCGCGCTAAGTCCTCCGCTATAATTGGGGAAGGATGGACGGCATGAGGTACGCCACGTGGTCGGCTCCTGTTGACGTAGGTGCGAAGCCGCCGGCTCGACTGGGTCTGCCGAGACATCTGTTTGCAATCCTGAGCGCTTCGGCTGTCGTCTACGTCGCCATCCTTTCTGTGCCTTTCGGATTCGGAGTTAGGTCGATCCTGTTCGGACTCGCACTTGCAGTTCTGTTTGCTTTTCGGGCGTCGATGTTCGCGCAGATTTCCGAGTGGTTCGCCCGCAGGAGAAAGGGTTCGGCTGCAGCTTTCGAACTCTACAAGATGTCCGCCGAGCTGGACGCACATCCGGTGCGAATTCAGGTTGTTCTCGGAACTTACGAAATCGGCAGGGACGAAGGGATCGTCAGCTTTCGAGATGGTTTGCTTGCGTACCACGGGCTGCGCACGCGTTTTGCATTGTCGCCTGAATCGT
>JAICGT010000220.1 GCA_025922995.1 Fimbriimonadales bacterium | reverse complement strand
TCAAAACTCAGAACTTGAAACTCACAACGCAAGGGCTGCGCTGCCGCATTCACAATCGCGCGGATATCAAGGGCGCAGCCGCTTGCTTAGTTAGCGCGGCCCGAGAAACGGCTCTCAAGCGGTTGCTCCATTTCTGCTCCATTAATTAACCAAGACCGAGTTTTCCAACAGATCTACCGCCTGCTTGCGACGTTTCTGAGCCACCTTAGTGTACGTGTTGAGATTCACATCCAACGTATGACCAAGCTGCTCCGCGACAACTTTCGGGTCGATCTCCAGTTCGTTCATGAGCGAAGCATGTGTTCGCCGCATGACTTGGAAATTCACCCGGCCGAGATTGACTGCCTGAAGCCGAGGCCGGATATCGGGTCGGGCGGAAGGGGGGAAGTGTATCGTGCGCGTGATCCACGTCTGGGACGCGATGTCGCCATCAAAGTGTCGGCAGACCGATTCGCCGAGCGGTTCGAGCGGCGGATAGGCGGCATAAGCGGCCTTCTCCGGGGTTCCGGTCAGAATGTCGCGTCAGATCTCTATTATGTTTCAAGCGAAGTGATTATAATTCTGTCGCTTGCCGCTAGGAGGTTTCGACATGAGAGTGAGATCTATGGCTGTCCTTGTTCTTGCAGCGGCCGGTTCCTTCGGCGCGGCTGCGTTCGCGCATCACAGCCAGAGCATATTCGACACGACGAAGGAGATACTGATTGAAGGGAAGGTGGCGAAGTTCGACTGGAAGAATCCGCACATGTACCTGATCGTCGAGACCAAAGGCCCCGATGGCAAGCCGGTGCTGGTGGAAGGCGAAGGTCTCGCGATTACGCAGGCCCTCGTGGATGGCCTCCGCCGGGAGGCGCTGATGCCCGGGACACCGGTCGTTATGCGCGCAAACCCGGGAAGCGGGGCCGGCAAACAGGTCCGCATTCTGGACGTCACGACTCAGGATGGCGAGATACATCCGTTCTATGCGTCGAGTACGCGCGACCGCACGCTAACGCCTGCGAATAGTCTCGCGGGCCGTTGGGCTCCCTCGCGTGCTGCGCTGGGCGCTGCTTTCGGGGCCATGGCGCGCTTTCCAGTCACACCGAAAGGCCGTGCCGCGCAACGGGAGCTGACCGCCGACGGTCTCTGCTTTATTGAACCCGTACCGTTCCTCGCGGTACTCGACGAGATGCGCTCCATCGAGATTCGTAAAGACGAGGTCGTGCTGCACTTCGACAACTCGGGAGACCATGTTTTGCGCACGATCCATCTGACCTCGAAGCATCCGGCGGGCGTCAAGGCTTCGCGTCACGGGCACTCCATCGGGCGCTGGGAAGGCGATACGCTCGTGATTGATACGATCGCCTACGAGCCGAACCCCTCCGGCAACGGCATGAACGTGCCGTCGAGCTCGGACAAGCACACGGTCGAGCGGCTGACGCTCACGAAGGAACGCACGCGGCTGCGCTACGAGATCACAATCGAAGACCCGGGGTATCTCAGCCAGCCCGCCACATTGACGCAGCAGTGGGACCATCGCCCTGACCTCAAATTGTCGCCACCTTCAGAGGCCTGCGACAACGAGGTCGCCGCACGGTATCGCGTTAACTTGCCGAAGTAGGAATCCGGGGGACGGGCACCATTGTTGACCGGCCCCCGTCGGAACGGGCATCATTGCCCATGTCCAAATCCCTTTGCACACTTGTGGCCAGACTGTTCGCGCTGTCACTGATTCTCTCCCTGCTGAGCCTTTCGCCGCCAACGGCGTCTGCACAGGCGTGCGACCGTGCCTGCCTGACCGGCATGATGACACGGTTCATCAACGCTCTCGTGGCGCACGACTCATCGACCCTGCCATTGGGGGAGAATTTTCGCTACACGGAGGATTCTCGTAACGCCCGGCTGGGCGAAGGAATCTGGCGGAGCGTGACGGCAAACGGCGGATTCCGTCAGGACTATATCGACACGCGCAAACAGGTCGCCGCGGCGCATGTGCTGTTGCGTGAGGCTGAGGCCCAGGTGCTCTATTCGGTACTGCTCCACGTCTCGAACATGAAGATCGCCGGTATCGAGACACTGGTGCAGCGTGTCGGCGCGGGGGGGCGGTTGCAGCCCTCGGAACTGGGGAAGCCGATTCGCGGCATGAATGACCCGGTGCCGGCGGGTATGCGGAACTCGCGCGAAGAGATGATCCGGGTCGCCCTCACGTATCCGGAAGGCCTGAGAGTCGGCAATTTCACCGATGGCGGCACGCCCTTCGCTGAAGGGGCCTATCGCGTCGAAAACGGTGTGATTACGGCCGACCAGACCGACCCACGGCGCCGCATGTACGAACAGAACATCATCGTGCATCCCGGCATCATTTCCAGTGTGGCGGCCGTCGATGAAGAGAACGGCACGGTCCTCCTGTGGATGAATTTCGGCCACACCGGAGATTCGTACGGCGTGGGCAATGCCCTGGTGACCTTCGAGGCATTCAAAGTCTGGGGCGGCAAAATTCAGTCCGTCAACGCGTTCTTCAAAGGACTCCCGATTTCCACCGCCCGTTTCTGGCCAAGCTCGGATCCCGTACGGAGGTAGCAACCTCCAAAGCGTCTATC
Source organism: Fimbriimonadales bacterium (assembly GCA_025922995.1). Taxonomy (GTDB): domain Bacteria; phylum Armatimonadota; class Fimbriimonadia; order Fimbriimonadales; family ATM1; genus JACDEQ01. The sequence goes on along the minus strand of JAICGT010000220.1, from coordinate 808 downwards.
GTCTGCACGCACTCGATAAACGTGTAGGGATCGCCCTCCTCGAAACCGGAGCTTCTTTCGAGTGCTTCTAGGAGCCCCTACCTCGTTCTTAGCCAACCATCCACTCCTTTCTTCGTACATGGTGTTGCTGCGTTGTGCAGACGTCGTTGACAGTACACTATCTCCTGGTCTCTTTCGAAGCCAGTGGGTACAGCCAAGTGCGAAAGAATCGTGCCAGTAGCGGCATCACTACCCAGGTCAAGACGACGACAGTGACCCCGAGACCAATTGCTGAGGCTAACCAAGGCATCAGCCCTCGAACATGGGAACCGATGAGTAGGCCGATCGCATTACTCGTGACGTAAACACCAATGAACGTGACAGTGGCCATTTTCCAACGAGGTGGCGGCACGATCGACCGTGATCCTGGTACTGTGAACCAAGTTTCTAAACCACTAACCTGCTGGATACGATAAGGACCCTCGGTGAATTGCGCAACGTATGCGTCGAATTCCCGGAAGAGTTCCGAACTAAAGAAATCATCGCGATGGCGGTCGCTCTCAAATGTTCGCAAGATTCCCCATTCCTGGGACGTGCTGCCTACCAACGGCCGGACTACGCTTACGCTGAGTTGGCCAGGAATCGGCTTGGCTCTCTTGAAAAAGTCTCGCAAGGCTGCCTCGAACGCCGCCTCTTGGCCCTTCTTGATGACACGAATTGCTTGTGTGCTAACGGGATGCGAAGTCATTAAAGAACAGGATACACTCCTGGCTCGCAGTTCAGCGTCGACGCGACTTTGCATCGAGTGCGCTGGATGCTGCTATTGACC
>JAICGT010000219.1 GCA_025922995.1 Fimbriimonadales bacterium | reverse complement strand
TTCGAATGCGCGATGTCGTTCGCGAAGTGACGGTTGCGGGCAACGTCCTGGATTTCGCGCTCTCCGTCGTTCTGGCGACGCAGCCCGGGCCCGATCATCCCACAGCGACTCGCTACTTGCGTTTCGGCTCGAGCCCGCGTGGCGCGCAATCTTTGGTCACGGCGGCAAAGATCTATGCCTTGCTCGACATTCGTTACAACGTAGCCAAAGAAGACCTTCTACGCGCGGCGAAACCTGCGTTAAGGCATCGCATCGGACTAAGTTTCGAGGCTGAAGCAGACGGAATGACCGCCGACTCCGTGCTCGACCTCGTGATTGAAGGCGTACACAAGGCCGACAAGGACCCGATATCGGTTTAGGATGAAAGCCTCATCCCAATATATTCTCGCTGCGGGCGAAGTTCGGCAATTGGAACGGCTGCGCCTGAATCCGAGAAAGCTGTCCGGCGGGCGCATTCGGGGCGACCGTCTCACGCAAAAGAAAGGCGTAAGCATCGAGTTCGCCGACTTTCGCGACTACGTGGACGGAGACGACGTACGCCATTTAGATTGGAACGTCTTGGCGCGCATGCAGACTCCGGTGATCCGAACTTATCGCGACGAGGAGGACATCGCCGTCTACGTCATGCTCGACTGCTCCGCGTCGATGTCTTTCGGCGACCCAACCAAGCTGCACGCCGCAAAAAAGATTGCTGCTGCGTTCGGTTACATATCGCTATGCGGATCAGATGCCCTTTATCCGATTGCCCTCGGCGTTGCTGCGGATAATCCTCGCGCGTTGCGCGGGAGAGCGAGTTTTCTCAAGTTCGACAATTGGCTCTGCGCGCAAGAATCGAGCGGCTCGTATTCGCTGAGCAAGTCCCTAACTGATTTTGCCGCAGGGAAGGCGCGCCCCGGGCTCGCTCTTGTCGTCAGCGATGGCTTGGACTCCGCTGTCGCCGCTGCGCTCAATCGCATGGGCAGCCGTGGCCATGAAGTGGGGCTCATTCAGGTCTTATCACCGGAAGAAATCGACCCGGACGTCGAAGGCGATCTGCGACTTATCGACAGCGAATCGCAAGACACGGTGGAAATCACTGCCAACAGCCAGGCTCTACGAAAATACAAGGAAGCGCTGGACTCGCATTGCGCCGAACTCGAGACCGCATGTCGACGTGTGGGCGGTCGATTTGGCCAGGTTGCAACGAAGCAGCCTCTTGATGACATCGTCAAAAATACATTGCGGCGCGGCGGGTGGGTGGCATGAATTTCGCCAATATAGCTGCTCTGTGGTATTTGCTGCCGCTCGGCGGAGTAATTATTCTGCTGTACCTATTGAAGATGCGGCGAAAAGAGTTTAAGGTGCCCGCCACTTTTTTGTGGCCGCGGATGACGACTGAGGTGCGCGCTAATTCGCTGTTGCAAAAACTGAAATTCAGCTGGCTTATGGTGCTGCAGCTTATCGCCTTGTCGTTGCTCGTTCTGTCACTTGCGCGTCCGCAGACGCAGCAGGAAGGGCTGGCGGGAACCGTAACCGTATTTGTTGTCGACACAAGCGCGAGCATGTCGGCGCGCGAAGAAGGAGGAACCAGATTCGATCAAGGTGTGGCGCGAATTCGCTCGGCTGTCGAGACCGCACGGCCGGGCGATCGGTTTAGTTTAGTGGAAGCAGGAGAAACGCCGCGGGTCGCTCTTCCACTATCGCGCGATGTTTCCCGCATGAGGAATGCGCTCGATGCGCTTGCTCCAACGGACACGGCATGCGACATGGGTGGCGCGATGCGACTGGCGGCGGCGCTGGTCGGTGCGCAACAATCGGGGCATATCGTTTTAGTGAGCGACGGCGCATTCGAAAAGGTCGACGACTTTTCACATGGCAAGGCAAGCGTGCACTTTCAGCAGGTGGGAAAGAGCTCGAATAACGTAGCAATTACAGCCATGGGCGTCGGAGCGTCGAGTGCCGGAAAACAAGTTTACTGTGGGCTGCACAATTTCGACGGTGCCGTGAAATCGGTGACGCTGTCACTCTATGCCGACGGCTCAGTTTTCGACTCTAAGAGAATCGACGTAGAGCCGGGCCGGACAGCAGGGAGTACGTCGACGTTGCCTCCTGACGCGAGGGTCGTGGAAGCCCGCATCGACGTAGACGACATCTTGGAATCGGACAACCGGGCGTTTGCGCTGGCCGATCCGGGGGCTGCTCTGCGAGTGTTGCTCGTCACAAAAGGCAACCTATTCTTGGAGCGCGCCCTTGCATTGGATCCGCGCGTAACGTTGGATAAGGCGGTTACCGTGCCGGACAGCGAGCTCGAGCGCGCTTCGGGGTCAGGAGTGTACGATGTTGTCGTTTTCGATGGCATCGCGCAGGTGCCCGTTAAAGCGCGCGGAGTTCTGAATTTTGCGGCGGCAGGCGAGGGTTCGATTGTCGATGTATCGGGCAAGATCGACAAACCGCGCGTGACGTCGGTAGATCACGAGAGCCCGCTCGTGTCTTACGTCGATTTAAGCACGACGTTCATCGACAAGGGTGAATATGCTAAAGCAAGGCCCGGCGCAGAGGTTATCGCCGATTCTAACCGCGGCCCGATAATCGTTGCATCGGATGTTTCGAAGAAACAAATCTACGTCGCATTTTCGGTTTTGGACTCCGATTTTTCGATGCAGGTCGGATTTCCGATATTTATCTCCAACGCGCTCGACTACATGGGCGGCCAGGCGACGTCCGACGCGCTGGCGGTTCGTTCCGGCCGGCCCCTTTCGTTCCCGGCATCCACGGAAAATACCGGAGTTCTAACCTTTCCCAATGGCGCAAACGTACAAATCGAACCCGCTGCCGGCAGCTATGTTTTGCGTAATCTTGCGCGAACCGGCAAATACGTCTTTCGAAACGGCGATAAAAACACAGCCATTTATTGCAGCCTGCTGAACGGGCGAGAATCGAACATAGCACCTGCAGACCTGCAATTTGGTGAAGGTAAAGTCGTTGCTGCCAAGGCGCCGGCGAGAATCGCCGACTATTGGCAGCCGATCATGATATTGTGCCTTGCCGTTCTCGCCTGTGAGTGGTGGCTATTCGCCCGGAAGTCATGATCCGATTCGTCGAGCCGGCATACTTGCTACTGCTCATTCCCGTAGTCGCGGGATTGATATTCAGCTTTCGCCACGTTCATGGAATGATGCGAGGCAGAAAGGTCTTTGCTTTTGTCTTGCGCGGGCTGTTGGCTGCGGCAATTATCATCGCCCTGGCGATGCCGGAAGCGAAAAGGCAAAACATGGGCATCTCAACGATCTTCGTCGTCGATCGCTCCGACAGCATCAGCGACAAAGACAAAAAGGCCGCGATCAACTATATCGATGCCGCCCTCGAAACATTAGGGCCGGAAGATGAGGCAGGCGTGGTCGCGTTCGGGCGCGA
>JAICGT010000218.1 GCA_025922995.1 Fimbriimonadales bacterium | reverse complement strand
GATCCGCCTTAGATCGCCCAACATCGACGCACAATCCGAACAAACGGCAACGTGCTGCGAAGCATCCTGGTCGTTCCTTCCGAATGCCAGTTCAGTGATTCCTTCGATGAACTTCGAGCACTTCATATGCGTTTAGGAGCCTCATTTTGGTCGCCTGGATACACATTGTCGGCGAAAAAAGCCCTTTGGGCAAGGATTTTGCGAAGCTTTTGCAGGCAGCGGGACCTCGTCGGGCCAATCGCACCCAAAGGAATATCCAGCTTCGCGGATATCTCCTGGTACGTCGGCTCCTCATCTCGGAACATCAGTTCGAGCAAGTCGCGACAGCGCGCAGGAAGCCTTGCCAGCCCAGCCCGGATCGCCTCCACGTCCAGAGCCTGCTCAACCGCGTGCTCGACAGACTGGTCTTCGCTCGCAACGAGACTGTCCAAGTCGAGGTCGTCGAACGAAGCGTCTCCCCCCGAGCGCGCATTCACCCTCTTCAGGCGAACCGCCTCGCGGGAAGCGGTCACCGCGAGCCATTTTGGCAATGCAACCGCGTTCTCGATGCGGTCCATACCTCGGTTGAGCGCGAGGAACGTAGCCTGGAAGACGTCGGCACAGTCATCGGCATTCAATTTCATCCGAGCAGGCACCGAGTAAACCAAATTACTAAACGTCTCGACCATCTTCGACCAAGCTGCTTGGTCGCCGCGTTTGCAGCGCTCGAGCAGCCTGGACAAGTCAGTCTCGCGGTCGCGAATCAAACTGGGGAAAGTCTATCACACCAACGCGCGGCACTCGCTTGCCACGCGTTCGGCGGTGAGTCCGAACTGCTGGTAAATGTCCTGATATGGCGCGCTGGCTCCGAAGTGATCCAAGCCGATAGCCCTGCCGTTCGGCCCGACCCAACGCTCCCAGCCAAGCGTCGCCGCCGCCTCGACCGACACCCGAATTGACCCCGGCGGCAGGACGCCATCACGATACTGAGCCGTCTGGGCCGCAAACGCCTCCCAGCAGGGCATGCTCACAACCCGGGCGGCAATGCCTTCATCGGCTAGCAGGTCGGCGGCGTCGACGCAAATCTCGACTTCCGATCCCGTTCCGATAAGCACGACCTGCGGAGTCTCCGCATCTCGGAGGACATAAGCGCCCTTCGCTGCAGAATCGTCGCGAGGCGATACCTGCCGAACTGATTGGCGCGTCAGCACAATCGCCGTCGGCCCCTCGGTCCTCGCTAGGGCGGCCTTCCAAGCCGCCGCCGTTTCGTTTCCGTCGGCCGGCCGATAAACGTGGAGGTTCGGGATCGCCCGCAGCCCCGCGAGATGCTCGATCGGCTGATGCGTCGGCCCATCCTCGCCGAGGCCGATGCTGTCGTGCGTGTAGACGAAAATCGTTCCAATTTGCATCAAAGCCGCCAGCCGTACAGCGGGCTTCATGTAGTCGCTAAAAATCAGGAAAGTCCCGCCGAATGCTCGTCCGGTGCCGTGCAACGTGATGCCGTTGAGAGCAGCCGCCATCGCGTGCTCGCGAACGCCGAAATGCAGATTCCGGCCCGTACGGTCGGAAGCGCTGAACGCGGAGCTTCCGTGAATCTCAGTTTGGTTCGATTCGCTCAGGTCTGCGCTTCCGCCGATAAGCATGGGCATCGAATCCGCAATCGCGTTGATGACCTTGCCGCTGCTCGCACGCGTAGCCGCGGGCTTGTCGAAATCGGGAACCGAAGTCCAATCGGCGGCCGCGTTGATCGCTTTCTCCGCCGCGCTCGCTGCGTACGCTTCTTCGGACCGAATCCTTTCGCTCCGACTGCGACCACCGACCTCGGCCATGTGCTCGCGAACATCGTCCGGCACATAAAAGAGCGGCTCCAGCGGGATTCCGAGCACCTGCTTCGAAAGCTGAACCTCCTCCTCGCCCAAGGGGGCGCCGTGCGAAGCCGCCGTTCCGGCTTTATGCGGACTTCCGAAGCCGATTGTGGTCCGACAAACGATCAAACTCGGTCTCGGGTCGCTCTTTCCGGCACCGATCGCCCTGCTCACGTCACCGACCGACATGCCGTCGCAATTCTCGGTGTGCCAGCCGTAACTTTCGAATCGTTTCCTAACATCTTCCGAAAACGACAAGTCCGTGCTGCCGTCGATCGTTACCCGGTTTGAGTCGTACAGGTAGATCATGCGCCCGAGTTGCAAATGCCCCGCAAGCGAAGCCGCCTCGTGGCTCAGCCCCTCCATCAAGTCGCCGTCCGAGACAATGGCGTACGTCCAATGGTCGAAGTGTTCGGGGTAAAGCGCGCGGGCGCGCTCTTCGGCGATGGCCATGCCGACGCCGGTGCCGAAACCCTGGCCAAGCGGCCCTGTCGCCATTTCGACGCCGGGCGTCATGAAGTTCTCGGGATGTCCGGGAGTCTTGCTTCCCCACTGACGAAACTCTTTGATATCGTCCAGCGACAGTTCGTATCCGGTTAAGTGCAGCAGGCTGTAAAGCAGCATGCTGCCGTGACCTGCGCTTAGGATGAACCTGTCTCGGTTGTGCCATTTCGGCGCCTCCGGATCGAAGCGTAAATGATCGGCGAAAAGCGCGTAGCCCATCGCAGCCGCTCCCATAGGCAGACCGGGGTGCCCGCTTTTTGCGGCTTGCACCGCGTCCATCGACAGTCCCCGAATCGTGTTGAGGGTTTTCTCTACGAGGTCGTTCTCGGTCGCAACACCTGCCGTAGCGCGAAGGTCGTCCATGTCCGCCCCGATTTTAGCGCAGGCGCGACTCCGCGAACGGTTCAATCTTTGCGGCGACGAAACAAATAGGCGATCTCCATCGCCCACATCACCGACAAAGGCAGGAGCGCCGAGACACACAAAACTAAGCTGACGCGATAAATGCTGTCCACGCGTTCGGGCTGAAGCGTCGAAACCTCCGGGTCGGATTTGGCATAGGTAACCAATGCGGGCGTGTTTTCGACGAATCCTGTCCGCGACGTAATCTCACCGTCATAACGCCAACCGCCGACCTCGTAGGTGTACCGAATCACGCGCACTTGGCGTGATGACTGGATGTCTTCGACCCGCCCCATTACGGTCTGGGTCCCTTGCCGCCAAGCTGTGTAGTCGAGCACGGAGCCGCTTCGCAAGCCAACGACAATCGCAGCGATCACAATTGCCAAAACGTGCGCGAGGACGCTGAATCGAGTTCTCGACGATGGTCGAGGGTCTGCCATAAATCGATTGTTACACGCTTTCCGTGACGCACGAGTAGGCTTGCCGAAACAAAGCGTCGCGAACATCCGCACAGCCAAAGGTAGACTTCCATCCGCCACTCCATGAACCTGCTCGCGCTAACGATCCCGGACGACTCGATTTTTTGGCCCATCCTCAGGGTGGCAATCATCCTCGTCTTTATTCTGGCAGTCGTTCCCGGGATCATT
>JAICGT010000217.1 GCA_025922995.1 Fimbriimonadales bacterium | reverse complement strand
CACGACTTCGATGTTAGGATGGCTCTCGATCTTCTCGGTCATCTCGGCGGCGAAGAGGTTGCGATCCACCGCCAGGGCATCTCCGCCGGGGACTGCATGCTTCTTGGCCACCGGGATCATCAGCGACCCGAGCGCCTCCATCTCGGCTTTCAGCTGGCCCGCGGGCGAGTCGGGGTTCAGGGACTTGAAGCTGTTCGAGCAGACGAGTTCTGCGAGGAATGCGGTCTCATGCGCAGGAGTCGGCTTCTCGGGCCTCATCTCACAGAGGCGGACTTTGGTGGCGCGGTTGGCGGCTGCCCAGGCCGCCTCGCAGCCCGCAAACCCGCCTCCGACAACCGTAATCTCCGCCGACACGGGCTCAAATTACCGCACGCCGCCCACTTCGAGCCATTCTTTGCCGGCAATCTATCATCCGTTGTCGGCAATCTGTCATCGGTTGGGGGCGAGCAGCGGCCGCTAGGCCCGCAGCGCGCGACGCCAACCCCAGAGGGCGACGATGCTGAGGGGCACCCAGAGCGGAGCGTAAACCAGAATCCAGATTCCCATCACCGACAGGCTCTTCAGCGCGCCGCCAAGGGCATGGGTCGCGCTCGACCAGGTGTCTTCTACCCAGCCGCCGGACACCGCTTCTTCGGGCGGCGGGCGCTGAGACAGTGTAACTGTGATGGTCGACAGCGCCGCCAGCTTCGACATCGAATCGCGCTGGGCCTGCATGGATTCGATTTCGCCGCGGATGACGGAAAGCCTCTCTTGCACGTCGATGATCTCGCCGATCTTGCGGGCGCTGCGGAGGATCGCTCGATAGGTTTCTTCCTGCGAGCGCAGGTTCTTGAGGCGCGCATCCATGTCGACGATCGCCTGCGTCACGTCGGACGACTGGATGTCTTTCGCCGTCCTTTCGCCTAGCTTCTCGAACGTCGCCATCGCCTCGGAGAACTTCTGCTGCGGGACTCTTACTGTCAGGGTCATGCTCGGCGACTTTCCGTCCAGGTTGCTTGAAGTGCTGTTCTCTACGTAGCCGCGCACACCATCCACATACGACGTGACTTTCGCCTCTGCCTGGTCGATCGACTTGACTCGAACGTCGAGGCTCGCAGTCTTGACGACCTTGCGTTCAAAGAGGTCGGTCACAGTTGCCCCTGATTTGGAAGGTGAAGGAAGGGTGGTCAATGGCGGCGCGTATGCTTCCGTGCCGGCGAGGGGCTCAGCAGGTCTTTCCGGGAAATCTTCCTGGTTAGGAAGGCTCGCTGCCGGGCTCTCGGCTTCAGCACCTGCTGCCACGCTGGAGTCCTTGCTTCTAGCCTTCATACCTTCTACCATCGCCGTCTCTGGCGACGCAACGCGTGACTGGGCGAATATCGGGAAGATCTCGACCACAATCATCGTAAGAAGGAACGCGCTGGCTATCGCACCGGCTGTTCGCCAAGGGAATTCCCAAGGCTTGGGTGTGGCAATAGCGATCAGGACCTTTTCGCGACCGGTGCTTGCCGGCCCATCGGACAGTGCGCCGAAGCTTGCGGACATCCGCCGAAACGATTCTGCGACACGCGCAAGTTGAGCGTCTGATTGAAGCCGCGTTTGCATCGTCGTAGCTGCGGCTGCGTCTAGTTCGCCGTCGAGAAAAGCTTTGAGGTCGTTCATCTTGATGTCTCCGGTTCGAGTAGGGTTCGTAGTTTCATAAAAGCGTTGTGGAGTCGGCTCTTTACTGTGCCGACTGGGATGCGGAACACCTCCGCGCATTCTTCATAGGTGAGGCCCTCGGTCTCCTTCAAGATCACGAGGCGCGCAATGTCTGGGTCGAGTTTCGTCAACGCCATTCGAAGCGCATCCGCCTGGATGAGATCGGGCGCGGCATCCGCAGATTGGCTCCAGCCGTCCAATGGAACCGTCTCTCGATTCTTGCGGCGATAGTTTCGGCAAACGTTCTTGGCGATCCCAAAGAGCCATGTTTTCGGCGACGACTCGCCGCGAAACCGCTTCCACGCCCTCGATGCCGCAACGAATACGTCTTGCGCGCAGTCCTCGGCCCCTCCGGGTCCGACGAATTTCGAACAAACGCGAAACACGTCGTCGTAATAGGAGTCAACCAAGTTTTCGATGGTCATCGCTGCCGGTATGTCTATGACGGAGCTCATGTTCGCCTCGCGTGCATGAAGATGAGTGTTCGTCGAGACGCAAATGGTTCAAACGGAATTCTGAACTTGCTCCAAGCGGTATATTCGCTACATGAAGCGCCGCTTAGGATGGCTCGCAGCCGTTACCGTTTTGGCCCTCGCAGGATGCACTGAGGGCGGACAGTTCTTGCCGACTCAGATTGTATTCACTTCCGACCGTTCCGGGACGACCCAGGTTTACATCATGAACGCCAACGGCGACGACGTTCGGCAGCTTTCGACGGGCACGGCAACGGTCGACCCTTCGATGTCGGCGCCAGGCACGAAGATCGCTTACGCGAAGATGCGCAACGGCAATTGGGACATTTTCCTGAATAACTACACCGGCACGAACGAACAGTCGAGAACCGAGGGCAGGGGCGATGAACATTCGCCGAAACTCGACAAAAACGGCGGGCGGATCGTTTACGTCATCGGGTCAGGCGATTCGCAAGAGATCTGGCGAATGGACTCTAACGGAATGAACCCTGATCGCCTAACCGAGAACGACTTCGCGGATTTCTTGCCCAACTTCAACGGAGGGTCGGACGTAGTGTTTGTTACGAATCGAAAGGGCAACAACGACATCTGGAAGATGAGGGGTGACGGCGGAGATCCGGTGGCGCTGACAGTCGACCCTGCTGACGACACGATGCCGGCTGTTTCCACGGCCTCCGGAAGGATCGTGTTCTCTTCGAACCGGTCCGGGTCGTACCAGCTTTACACGATGCAGCAGGACGGCAGCGATCTCATACAACTGACCAATTCAGCGGGGGACAAATTCGGCGCTTCATACTCACTGGACGGCAACAAGATCTTCTACTACAGCGACGTAACCGGGAATATGGAAATATATTCGATGAACCTGGACGGCACGGGCGTTGTCAACCTCACCAACAGCGCGGCAACCGATACCAAGGTTGGCACCTGGATAGCACCATAGGAACGAACTGGCTCGTAATTACTTCGTAAATTGAATACACATCTCATCGCAGCAATCGACACTCCCAACGTGCAGGAGGCGATCGACACTGTAAGAAGGCTGAAGGACCATGTCTTCGCCTTCAAAATCGGGCATGCCTTGGTGCTGCCCAATGGCCTCGGAATTATCGACACGTTGCGCGAGGCCGGCGCGTACCGCGTATTCCTGGACATGAAGTTTCACGACATCCCGAATTCTGTCGCGCTCGGCGTTTATGAGGCGGCGCGGCACGGCGTGTGGATGATGACAGTGCATGCTTCCGGAGGCAAAGCGAT
>JAICGT010000216.1 GCA_025922995.1 Fimbriimonadales bacterium | reverse complement strand
ATCGGCGACCATGCGCTCGGTCAGGATGCCCATCTCCATAACCCTTTCCTTAAGGTCATCGAGGTTTTTCGTGAAATGTCTGCGAGATGCAGTCGACATGGATTTTTATCCTACGCCACGTTTGTTAGGAACGTGTTATGTGCTAGCTTGCTCGACGCTCTTTGGGCGCGGGCACGAGAATCGGCGTGGCCTTATCACTAATGACGTTCGGGGGGATAACAACGCGTTCAATTTCGTCGAGGCTGGGAGCATCGAACATAGCATCGAGCATGATGTTTTCGATAATCGCCCTCAGTGCCCGCGCGCCAGTGCCGCGCTTTTTGGCTTCGCCGGCGATCTCTTGAAGCGATCCAGGCTGAAACTCCAGGTCCATGTCGTCCATTTGGAAAAGCTTCGTAAACTGCTTGACCAGCGAGTTGCGTGGCTCGGTGAGGATACGGACAAGCGTCTCCTCGTCGAGCGCATCGAGCGTGGCGATAACGGGGAGCCGTCCGACGAATTCCGGAATGAGCCCGAACTTCAGCATGTCTTCGGGAAGAACGCCTCGCAAGATGTCCTTCCGACGTTCGATGTTGGATTGCGGCGGCGTTCGGAAACCCATGACGTTGTGCTTCTGACGCCGCAAAATGATCTCATCGAGCCCCTCGAAAGCTCCGCCACAGATAAACAAAATGTGCTTGGTATCGATCTGTAGATACTCTTGGTGCGGGTGCTTCCTGCCGCCTCCAGGAGGCACGTTGGCGACTGTGCCTTCTAGGATTTTGAGCAGAGCTTGTTGGACGCCTTCGCCGCTGACGTCCCGCGTAATGCTGGGGTTGTCGGATTTCCTTGCGATCTTGTCGATTTCGTCCACATACACGATGCCGCGCTGCGCCGCTTGCGCAGGGTTCTTGCCGTATTCACCCGACTCCGCTGACTGGTAAAGCTTCAGCAGGATATTCTCGACGTCTTCCCCGACGTATCCGGCTTCCGTGAGGCTCGTCGCGTCCGCGATCGCAAACGGCACGTGAAGGATTCTTGCCAACGTTTGCGCGAGCAGCGTTTTGCCGCTGCCGGTCGGCCCGATGAGAAGGATATTGCTCTTCTGCAATTCAACGTCGTCTTCCAGGCCCTCATGGGCGATGCGCTTGTAGTGGTTATAAACCGCCACCGCGAGCGATCGCTTGGCGAAGTCTTGCCCGATCACGTACTCGTCCAGGTGACGCACGATTTCGCGCGGCTTCGGAAGCGAATCGGTGCCGGTGCGGGTGATCGTCGAGCCGGTCTGCGCAGGCTGCTTCAGGATGTCGAGGCAGAGCTCGATGCATTCCTGGCAAACGCCGCCGTACAGTCCGACGATGAGTCGTTTACACTGCGATTTCGACTTTCCGCATAGGGCACATTTGTCGCGCGTTTCCATCTTAGTCACTCTTCTTTTCGCCCGGCTTTAGGACGTCGTCGACTACGCCGTATTCCTTGGCCTGGTCGGCGCTCATCCAAAAGTCGCGGTCTGTATCCTTTTCGATTTTCTCGATGTCCTGCCCCGTATGACGCACGAGCACCTCGTTGATGATCCTCTTAATTCTAAAGATTTCTTCGGCTTGAACGTAAATGTCGGACGCAGTCCCTTGAAAGCCGGCGCTCACCTGGTGCAGCATCACCCGGGCGTGTTCCAGGCAAAACCGCTTGCCTTTCGCTCCGCCTGCGAGCAGCACCGCCCCCATGCTTGCAGCTTGACCGACGCACGTCGTCGCCACGTCGCAACGTACATGCTGCATGGCGTCGTAGATCGCAAGTCCTGCGCTCACTGAGCCGCCCGGGCTGTTGACGTAGAGTTCTATGTCTTTGTCGGGGTCCTCTTTTTCGAGGTAGAGCAGCTGCGCTACGATCAGGTTGGCGAAGTAGTCGTCCACCGGCGTTCCGAGGAAGATAATCCTGTCTTTTAGCAGGCGCGAGAACAGGTCGTACGACCGCTCGCCTCTCGCCGTCTGCTCGATAACCCAAGGAACGCCCATCCTAAGCCGGCTCCCCTGGGATTACGTTCGCCTCATCGCGCAAGAACTTGAGAACACGGTTGTAAATTGCCCGGAACTCCACTTCCGCAAGGCCGCCGGACTTGCGCAGTGCCCGGAGCGCGTCGTCGGGCGTCATATTGTTTTCGCGGGCGATTTGCACGATCTGGTCCCGAATGTCGGCCTGGTCGAGCTTCATCTTCTCGTCGTCGAAAATCTTTCGAATCGCTACGGCGTGTTTGACCTCGGCTTGCGCGCGCTCTCCGATTTTTTGGCTCAGTTCTTCTAACGACATGTTGTTTGCAGCAGCGACGTCTTCGAGGGTCTTGTTCTCCTTCTGTGCATCGTCCGCGATCTCATGAATTCGACGCTCGGCAACGCCTTCCCATAACGTGTCGGCAACCTCGATTTTTGACACCTTCATCAATTCTTCCAGTAACTGCTCGTTGAGGTAGTCATTGACCATACGCTTTTTTGCTTCGGTCAGTTGCGCCCGGACGGACTCTTTGAGTTGCTCGACAGACTCGGCGTTGAGCTCTTTAGCGAAGTCTTCGTCGAGGTCCGGAACCTCTGCCGCGCTCAGCGACCGCAACGTGACGTCGACCTTCATGAGCTTGCCGGCCCAATCCTTCTCTTGGAAGTTCTCGGGGAACGTGAGGTCGGCGACTTTTGTGTCTTCCGATTCCATTCCCATCAGCGTTTGGTCGAGCTGTGGGAATGTTTGGCCGACAACGGTCATGAACCGTCTGTCTTTATCTTCGCCATCGGCGCGGATGCCGACGACGGCGAAATCGCCGTTCTGCGCTCCGCGGTGCTCGATTACCTTTCGCGTAGCCCTGCGCTTACGGATGTTTTCAAGCTGCTCTTCCAGTTCCTCCTCGGTCACGGTTTCGTTCGGAGCCGTGATGCTAAGGCCCTTGTACTCGCCGAGTTCGACGACGGGCTCGAGCGGAACTTTGGCGGTGAATTCGAATTCTGATGCCTCTTCGTCGAGCTTGGTGACTTCGATGCGAGGCTGGCCCGAGGCCTTCAAGTCCTTCTCCTTGAGCGCGGCAGTGTAAGCAGAGCGGATCATGTCTTCCGCAGCGAGGCGCTGGACTTCCTCGAGGTTCAGATACTTCTTGGCGAGGTGCTTGGGTGCTGCCCCCGGCCGGAAGCCCGGCACGCGGACTCGCTTGCTCGCCTTGCGGTAAGCCTTGTCGTAGGCGGTTTGAACCTGGTCGGAACTGCAGGCGACTTTCAGCTCGACCGTACACGGATTAATCTCCGTAGACTCGATTTTCATAGCGGTAGGAGTGGTCATTCTTTAGGCTAAGAGAATACCCGTGCGGCTCGTTCGCCGCCGCATAACCGCAGCCGCGCGTTTCAGCTAGGCCAGTTGCGGAGCCCTACGGCGAGAACACCTGCGACGGCTTCGCGAGCTTGAACAGATAAAAGTCGTTGT
>JAICGT010000215.1 GCA_025922995.1 Fimbriimonadales bacterium | reverse complement strand
TCCATGACTTCGTCGTATCCGGCCGCATACTGTGCGATGAGATCTTTTCGTTCTTCAGGTGTCATCGTGCTCGTTCCTTTGTTGATAATGATGGGGTGATTCACGCACAGCATAGCAGGTGCAAACGCTTCGTGACACTTTGGGCTTGAACAGCGGACCAATTCTCCTGTACTATCCCCCCGAACCGAGTTGCGCCAATGACCCCGTGGTGCTTGCCCTCTGAGCCTCCTGTCAGTTTCAGATCGACTAACTAACTCCGATGGCTACAGCTACTGACAGACAAAAAAGCGCTAAAGAAAATTTCGCGGTACCCGACTCCGGCGAACGCAAAGTTTCGCTGCTCGTCGTGGAGGACGACGAGAATATCTCGACTGCAATCAGCGAGTATTTCTCGCGCGCGGGATACAACGTACGAACAGTTGAAGATGGTCTGACCGGCGTGAAAGCAGCGTTAGACGATCCTCCTGACGCAGTCGTACTCGACCTGATGCTGCCCAAGATGGACGGCCTGGCAGTTTGCAAAGAGCTGAGAGAGAAGGTCGGCTACTTGCCGATTCTCATGCTCACTGCCAAAGACGATGTCGTCGACAAGGTGCTCGGGCTCGAGATGGGTGCGGACGACTACATCACCAAGCCTTTCAGCCTTCGCGAACTAGAGGCGCGCATCAAGTCTGTACTCCGGCGTACACGGAATGGACCAAGCACCGATGGCATGCGCGACGAGGCTCCGATAGTCCGCGGCCGCCTACGCATCGATTCAGCAAAACGCGAAGTGACGATTGGCGACCGACAGGTTGAACTTACTCCGAAGGAGTTTGATCTGCTGCGGTTGTTTGCGTCAAACCCGGGCAGGGTTTTTCCGCGTAAGTACTTGCTGGAGAAGATTTGGGACTACTCTTACGAAGGTTACGATCGAACGATCGACTCTCACATAAATCGCTTGCGAGCCAAGATTGAAGAGAACCCCGAAAACCCGCAGATGGTGCTCACCGTTTGGGGCATTGGCTACAAGTTCAGCGACGAACAATAGTCCTACAGGATTGTCAGGATTTAGCAGGATTGACAGGATTCTCATCCTGCTAGTCCTGCTTAATCTTGCAAATCCTGTCTAAGGCTCAGTCCTGTCAACACGTACTCAGGCACACTTAAAGTAATTCTGTAGCATTTTCCGTCCACTTATTGTATTCTGCGCCACAGTTTCTACAACATATGGGCTCGGATTTCGGCCCGTAGCCCTTCCCCCGACGCTATTTGAAATGTGGAGGAGTCGAGATGAATTGCATTCCCCGGCGGATTCTGCCGGCTTTTCTGTTATGTGTGGCTGCTTTGACGCTCGTCTCGCCCGCTCAGGGGCAGGACAATATGAGCGTCTCTCCACGACCCGGTATAACAGTGCTGGACAGCACTAAGGAGCAGGACGGCCTCGTCGGCTCGGTGCGTCGAGTAAAGACCGAAACCGCCAAAATTGAGCTCAAAGACGGCCGCACCGTCGAGGGTCCAACCCAACTGGTCGAGGTCACCACCTACGGAATTAAAGGTAATCGGATTGAAAACACCTCCTATCCCATCGGAGGTGGGCTTGTCGGCAAAGAAGAATACAAATACGACGAGCGCGGAAACATCACTGAGATGACCGTGCGCGACGACCGTGGAGCCATCCTCAGCCGCGAAGCCTACAATTACGAATTCGACAAATTCGGCAACTGGACGAAGATGGTTACGAATCTCGTCGTCTTCGAAAATGGCGAGCTGAAGCGTGAGCCCGTCGAAGTTACCTACCGGACACTTACCTATTATTTCGACGACAACATCGCCAGGATCGTCGAGGATCCGAAAGCATCCGCTGAGCGGCGAAAAGTAAACACAGCGCCCGTCGTTCCTGAACCGGCACGGTTTGAGATACGTGATCAGAAGGTCCTGCAACTCGATTCACGCTTGGGTTCTGCCGCAAACCGCTCGGCCGAAGTTGCCGCTGAGCCACCGCCGTTACCAAAGCCAACGAAGCCCGAAGGTGCTGAATCCGCGTTCACGGCCCGCAAACAGAAAGAAGCGGTAATTGACAACGTCGCCGCGACGCCTGACCCGGCGCCGGTAAAAGTGGAACTGAAGGTCGAACCGAAAGTCGAATCGGCACCCGCGTCGACCGCGGAAAATGTCGTCGCTAGCAATTCGAGTCAGGCATACGACCTGTACATCGCCGGCCGAGATCGATTTGATACCGGCGACATGACGGGAGCAGTGGACTCTTACCAGCAATCACTGAAACTCGAGCCGCGCTCGGCCGAGGTCCAGTTGAGCCTGGGCCACGCGTACTTGAAACTGCAGAAGGACAAAGACGCCGTAAAGGCGTTCAAAGAGTCGGTCAAACTCAATCCGAACGTCGCTGAGGCGCAATACGGATTGGGGTTTGTCAACTTTCGGCTGGGACGTTATCGAGAAGCCGCAGACGCCTTCAAGAAAGCAACGGCGTTGGACAACAGAATGGCGAAGGCGCATTACGGCCTCGCCCTCGCGTACCAGGAACTCGGTTTGAACCATTTACTCATCGAGGAGTACAGGGTGCTCGAGACGCTCGACAAGAGCCTCGCGAAGAAGCTCGCGCAGACTTTTCCACAGTTTAATTTTTCTTGCCGGGCGATGCGGGGCTGCCCCTAAGGAGTAGTAATGCAGAACAATCGTTTTGTTGTTTTGACGGGACACCTGAGCAACTATCCCCTCTCGGATCTCGTCGGCATTCTTCGTCACCAGCGCAAGTCGGGACGGCTGCTGATTGAGTATTCGAAAGGTCCCGCAACGTTCTTCTTCCAGAACGGTGAATTAATCGACGCGCGAATGAACGACCTAACCGGCCTGCAAGCCATTTGCGTTGCCCTCGCCCAACCCGAAGCGTCGTTCAACTTCAATCCGCTGATACAAAGCCCGCGCCGTACTATCGATCCTTCGTTGCAACGCGCGGTGTCGGAACTTTTCGGATGCTGGGATGAAAGCGCCCTGCAAATCGAAACCACACCAGCCGCGCCTTCGCTTGAAGGCTCATCTTCATCGTCACCCGGAATTGGGTCCAGAACTCTTCCGGGCAGGCGAACTGAACTCTTAGCGCTCCCACCTGGTCCTACCTTCCTGGTCCAGCGACGCTCCGTTTACCTCTTAGCCGCCGCCGCAGTAGTGATCGTGATCGGACTCTCTACCGTGATTGCAGTGACTGGCGCCTTGAAAGGTAGCCAGGCCACGGCGACGCCGTATCAGCAGAGTCAAGCCCAGCCTTTACCTGTCGCAGCGCCGACTGAAGTCGCCAAAGGCACAGTCGCCGCTGTTGTTAAATCCAATCGATCAGCATCGGAACGGAAAGAAGAGAAGCGTAATAAGCAGGAAGAAAAGCGCAACTCGGAACCGGTAGCCGAGTCGGAAGCTCCGCCGGCGACGAAGGAGGCTGAACAATCGTC
>JAICGT010000214.1 GCA_025922995.1 Fimbriimonadales bacterium | reverse complement strand
GCCTGAGCTGCAATTCACACCGCCGAACACGTCAGGAACTGGCCGCGGCCCCGCCGAAACGGCAAAGCGAATAGGCGGCGGTCCCATTTCAGCTTCGAACATGCCGGTTCTGGAGGTTACCGGCGACCTTTCGGCAACGTACCTCCGATCAGAAGTTTATGGCACCTACGTACAGAATGGGTTTGTCGCAAAGAGGACGAGACAGGGCGACATCAGGCAAATGGAAGCTTCAGGCGAGAAGTCGGTGGCGGTCGATGGCGGCAAAGTATACAAGTTCGAGGTAGAAGGGGCGGCAGTGTCGTCCGGCATGCATGAGATTACAGTGAAGAGCCTGGCAAGGCGACACACCTCGGCTTACATCCCTCCCGGTCAAATCCGAAACTTCGAGTACGACGGGGATATCACGGCCTACGGCAGCGATGTGGTTTACCTGACAGACCTGTTTCGTCCTGGAAAGATTTATCACGTGGAATCGATGCCCCCGGTTGTCAGCCCGGCAATCCTTCGCGGTGCCCCGCAGGCAGATCGACGCCGCAACCTCAGCCGTAACACCGGGCCCTACGGAGACCAGATACCACGCAGCGTGCGTGAGCTGGCGCAAGAAACTGCTGCTCGGGGATCGACCGACTACGACGACGTTATCGAAATCATACGGGAAATTCAACGCCGGGCAGAGTACAACTTGCAGGCGGAGGCGATAACCGGCCGCGTAGATCGTGTCGAGACTTTTCTTTTCGATATACAGGAAGGCTACTGTGACCTTTTTGCAGCTTCCCTAACCGTAATGTGTCGTGCAATCGGGCTACAGGCACGAGCCGCCAGTGGCTACCTCGCGCCGCCGGAAGAGGCGAAGGACGGAACGATCATCGTCCGAGATCGGCACGCCCACCTGTGGACCGAAGTGTTCTTCGAAGGTATCGGTTGGGTAACGTTCGATGCCACAACCGGTGCGAGAGCTGTTCCCGGAGGCGAAGTCGGAGCGTTGCTGGACGGCGACATCGAGGGAGACAACGCCGGAGCCGCGTTTGCCGCTATCATAGGAGGGGGAATTTTTGGCTTGTCATTTTTGGGCTTGGTAATCGGCGGATTTTGGCCGAGGCTAAGAGCGATGTTTGCCAAAAAAGGAATCGAACGCAAAGTCGCTCCTTACTACCAGGACTACCTCCGAGCCCTCCATCCGGTTCTCAAAAGGCCGAAAGAAATGGCAGAGACCACCAAGGAATTTGCCAACGCATATGTTGCCCTGCGCAGCGAAGGTACTGAGGCAGTCGTTCTCGCTTCCATGCTGGACCGTGCCCTCTATTCGTCGGCGTCGCTTTCGAGTGAGGAATGGGCTAACCTAAAGAGACGCATTACCGAATTGGCAGTCGCGTCGAAGAAATATGCCCGCTCCCTCTGAACTCCCAAGGGTCGTAGCCATCCACGGCAGCGAACGTATCACGATTTTAGAGAAACTGGACGAGGTATTGACAAGCGCAGGGTCGCTAGACGACGGCGCGTTCGATTACACCGAACTCGACGGCAGGTCCACGTCGGCCCAGGAAATCAGCGACTCGTGTGCGACTGCCCCATTTCTAGCGGCTCGACGTACGGTGCTCGTAAGACGCGCTCACAGGCTCGACAAGCCTGCGTCGGCCTCCCTGGCAAAATCAGTGGCGACCTTGCCGCCCACTGCACTGCTCGTAATGGTCTTCGAACCCGAGGACGAAGGCAAAGACTTTGCTAAGGATCCACTTGTCGTTGCGATCAGAAAGGCGGGGAAAGACTACGCGTGCGAAAGCCCGCAGGGCGCTGCCCTGGTGCGGCAACTTATGGAACGCGCAAAGGCGGCAAAAGGAGAAATCGCCAAACCCGCCGCAGAAACCCTCGCGCAAATCGTTTCAGGCAGCCTGACCTTGGCGACAGCGGAGCTCGACAAGCTGCTCCTGTACTGCGACGGCAAGCCGATCGACCCACAAACGGTTATCCGAGTCGCCGCTCCAAGCCAGACCTGGAAGGTTTTCGAACTGCTCGACGCAGTCATCGCCGGACGGCTCGGCGTCGCGCTACAAAACCTCAAGTACCTCCTCGAAGGCACGACGTCTCCGCAGGAGGCGGCAATGCGTTTTCTCTTGCCGCAACTTCACCGGCAGGTTCGCCTGCTATGGCAAGCAAAGGCATGCCAGGTAGAGGGTCTCTCCGTCGATCAGTCGGCTCATTTGCTTCCGCAGGGGCGCAATCTCGCGAATGCGCACTCGTTCGTTCGCGACAAGCTTCTTCGCGCGGCACGCGGACTTTCGCTCGACCAGGTTGAAGCAATGCTGAGGTGTATTCTGGAGGCGGACATGCGAATGAAGGGCCAGGCAGCTGCGGCAGGACCGAAGGAAACCCTGGAGCGTTTGCTTGCCGAAATGTGTGAAATCGCCGGAGGCAGAACGACAGCATCGAGCCTGTAGTAAGATGAAGACGCCGTTCCTTTTGGGGCGGCATCTTTTGGGATGGCGAAGTACGACCTGTTTGAATACGACGTTGTGGTGATCGGCGCCGGTGGGGCTGGTCTGCGGGCGGTGATCGGAGCCCGCGAGAAAGGCGCCAAGGTCGGCCTGGTTACTAAGTCTCTTCTCGGCAAGGCACACACCGTCATGGCGGAGGGCGGCGCGGCGGCGGCCATGGGCAACATGGAATCGGACGACAACTGGAAAGTCCATTTCCGCGACACCATGCGCGGCGGCAAATTCCTAAACGATTGGAAATCAGCAGAAATCCACGCAAAAGAAGCCCCCGAAAGAATTCTCGAGTTAGAGCGATACGGCGCAGTTTTCGACCGAACATCAGAAGGCCTCATAAGCCAACGCGCATTCGGCGGACATAAATATCGCCGCCTCGCGCACGTTGGCGACCGCACCGGCCTCGAATTAATCAGAACCCTGCAAGACCGCGCGGTTTACATGGGCATGGATTGCCACATGGAAGTAACGCTGACGCGCTTCCTAAAAGACGGCGACCGCGTCGTCGGCGCGGTTGGTTATCGCCGCGAAGATGGCTCCATCGTTGTATTCAAAGCGAAGGCTATCGTATTGGCAAGTGGCGGCTGGGGCCGAATGTTCCGCTTTACTTCCAATTCCTGGGAATCCACCGGCGAAGGCGTGATGATGGCGTTCAATGCCGGCGCACAACTGCAGGACATGGAATTCATGCAATTCCATCCGACGGGCATGATCTATCCCCCGGGCATGCGCGGCATTTTGGTCACCGAAGGCGTCCGCGGCGAAGGCGGAGTTTTGAAAAACTCCGAGGGCAAGCGATTCATGTTCGACCACGTTCCCGATTTCTATCGCGCCGAAACCGCCGATTCTCCGGAAGAAGCGCTGCGATGGGTCGACGATAAAAAGAACAACCGACGCCCACCGGAACTGCTTCCCCGAGACGTCGTCGCGCGCGCCATTTACAAAGAAGTCCAAGCAGGCAGAGGC
>JAICGT010000213.1 GCA_025922995.1 Fimbriimonadales bacterium | reverse complement strand
TCGGTTATCGGTAATCGGTAATTGGTAATCGCTCACAACCCTCCGCCGCTCATTTGTTAAGGTGGAAAAAAGTGACGAAGTTTAAAGCGAAAAATGAGATGAATGATGAGTCCTCCTCAAAACGCCCCGGAACTACCCCGGTCCTACCATCTCATCGGCTTCGGTTGGTGAAATGAGGACTTCCCGTGGCCGGGGGCCGTCCCGAGGGCCGACGATGCCGCGCTCCTCCATCAGGTCGAGTAGCCGAGATGCGCGCTGGAAGCCGATCGAAAAACGGCGCTGCAGCATAGAGGTCGACGCCTGGCCGCGGTCGGCGACCCAGCGCACAGCGTCTGCCCAGAACGGGTCGGACTCGTCCTCCATATCCATGCGAGCCTCCTCGCGGTCGATGATGGCGGCGACGGGGTCGATGATGTATTGCGGCTTCGACTGCGCCTTCCAATGCTCGCAGATCGCTTCGATCTCGCGCTCCGAGACGTAGCAGCCCTGGATACGCACGGGCTTATGGGCGTCGATGGGCAGGAACAGCATGTCGCCCTGGCCGATCAATTGGTCGGCGCCCGGAGTGTCTAGGATCGTGCGCGAATCGACCTGCGAAGAAACGCTGAAAGCGATGCGCGACGATATATTCGCCTTGATCGTGCCTGTAATGACGTCGACGCTCGGCCGCTGCGTCGCGATGACGAGGTGGATGCCCGTCGCGCGAGCAAGCTGCGCAAGGCGGCAGATGCTGGTTTCGACCTCGGCGGCGGCTTGGATCATGAGGTCGGCAAGCTCGTCTATGACAACGACGATGTACGGCATCCGGTCTGCGAACGACGCCTTGGAGTTGTAGACTTCGATGTTGCGCGCTTGGGCCTCGCTAAAAACGTCATAGCGTCGGTCCATCTCTTTCCAGACCTGGCGCAGCACACCCGCCATCTGCTTTACATCGCGCACGACGGGGCACATCAGGTGCGGAATGTCGTCAAAAAGAGTCAACTCGACGCGCTTCGGGT
The DNA here is from genome assembly GCA_025922995.1 of Fimbriimonadales bacterium. Taxonomy (GTDB): domain Bacteria; phylum Armatimonadota; class Fimbriimonadia; order Fimbriimonadales; family ATM1; genus JACDEQ01. The sequence continues at coordinate 2,461 of JAICGT010000213.1, read as the reverse complement.
CGAGAAGTACCAGTTTGAGGTCTTTCGGAGTGTTGCGCAGCAACAGGCTGGTGATAATGGTTGCCAGTCCAATCGACTTTCCGGAATTCGTCGCCCCACCTATTAACAGGTGGGGCATTTTGGCGAGGTCGGCGTAACGGTTGACTCCGCTAACGTCCTGGCCGAGACAGATCGTGACCTTGCTCTCCGCCTTCATGAATTCGTCCGTGTCTGCGACGGCTCGCAACGTGACCATTTGGCGCTTGACGTTCGGCACTTCGATGCCGATTGCCGCTTTGCCCGGGATCGGCGCCTCGACGCGGACGTGATTCGCCGCGAGGCTCATGGCGATGTTGTCGGCGAGGCTCTTGATTCGGTTGACGCGAATGCCGGGGCCGAGTTGAATCTCGTAGCGCGTGATCGTCGGTCCATGGGCGATTTCAACTACGTTGGCTTCGATGCCGAACTCTTCCAGCGTTCCTTCTACGGTCTGGATATTGGCTTGAATTTCGGCTTGGCTGCGCTTGGACCTAGCCTCGGGAGGCTGAAGCAAACCGAGCGCGGGCAGAACGTAGCCTTCTTTAGGCTCGCCGCTAACCTGCGCCGGCTTGGGGAAGTCCTCGGTGACCGTCGGCTTGGGCCTTGGCTTGGGCACTTCGGTATCCTCAGCTTCCACCTCGGGAACATAGGTTGGGCGTTCTCGAATCGGATTAGGTTTTGGTTTCGACAGTTCGGGTTTGGGAAGCTTGATGTTGGATGCCCGGTCGCGCAGCGCTTCGAGCGCCGCCTGGATCGGCGTATTCGCAGTCAGGATCAAGCCGATCGCAGCCACGACTCCGAGGCCGACTCCCATCGCGCCTCCGAGCAAGGCGTTGAAAGCCCAGGCAACCGACGCACCGATGTAACCGCCAGCGCGCTCGGCGACTTCGGGATCGAAAAAGTCGGGGCCTCGTGTTAGCGCCATCGCGATGAAACCGAGAGTCGCGGCGAAGAGAAGAACCAAGCCCCAGGTGAGGACGCCTACTTTGAGCTTTCGCTTGCCGAGCAACGTCGCCAGTCCAAGGATAGCCAACGGAACCGGGGCCGACCAAGCTCCTTGGCCGAGGAGCATCCGTAGCGAGCCGCCGATCAGGGTGCCGAGAATGCCGGTGTCCGGCATGAGCAAGCTAAGCAGCACGATTACGGCCGCTGCCAGTAGAAGGACTCCCGCCACATCAGTCCAGCGATGGTCGGAATCCGCGCGTTGGGTTCGTCGAACCGTTCGGGTTTGCCTCATGACGCCGTCCTCCGTGACGGCAGTTTAGAGTATAGCAAGTTCGTTGCGGCCCTACGTGGAAGTGCAGCCGGAGTTTGGTGTGCTAGCCGCCGACTCCCCCGACTCCGCCGCCGCCACCGCGCGGACCACCTCCGCCTCTGCCGCCACCTCTACCGCCGCCGGTGGCCGGAGGGGGTGGTGGGGCTTCGAAGATTGTATTGTCGATCACGACGGTGAAGGTCTTCTCGGTGATGTTGCCCGCCCAGTCACCGGCGGCAACGACAATCGTCTTGCGTCCGTCGGGGAACGGGTTGTTTGCGCCCGGCTCTTTGCTGCCGGGATGTCGGATTTTCATCATCAGCATGCCGGAGCCCGGCAGATACTCGTGGTTCATGCGGGTTCCGTTCATGGTGATCGAAAGGCTGCGGGTCATAACGCCGGTCTGCAGGTCCTCGATTTTGAAATAGAAGGTCGAGTCGGGCTGTCCCCACATGACGTTGCCCATTGCCGGGCTCGTCATCGTGATCGTCGGGCCGTATTCGTCCACGCCGAACGTCCCACCCCATGCGAAAAGGCTGCCGTCTTCGGCGAGGCCGTAAACGCTGCCCGCGCCGACTGCCAATTCGCCTAGGATGGCTACCGAGTCGGCCGGAGCGCTGTTCTCGCCGGCGCGCTTGCTGCCCGGCAATGAGGAAGTGCTGTACTCCCAGATGATTTCTCCGGCCTGACGCGACGGATCGACAAGCACCAACGACCCACCGCGCATGCGCACGAATATGTTTCCGCCTGCGGTTTGTGGTCCGCCCGCGACGTACCCGTCTCCGAGGTCTATCGGCTGCTGTCGGGTTAGTTTGCCGAAGGCGTCGAAAGTATAAAGCTTGCCGTCTTCGGTTACGGCTGCCCCACCCTTCTCCGACATCGACACTTTGCCCACGGGTCTTTCAGGGAGCGTAGCGACCCAGCCGGTTCGACCGGTTCGCGGATTTATCTGGGCGACCTGCGACCCTGAGACCACATACACGGACTGGCCGTAAGCCGTCGGTCCGCCTTCGGGGCTCGCGCTGCCGACTGAAATCTCCCAGGACGGCTGCTTGGTCGTTACATTAAGTCCGACGAGCTTTCCGCCCGTCGTAAAGAAAATCAAATGGTCGTCTGCGAGCACCGGCATGCCGACGACGTTGCCGTTGATTTCGTAGTCGGTCATCCATGCTTTGCTGCCGTTTTCGG
>JAICGT010000212.1 GCA_025922995.1 Fimbriimonadales bacterium | reverse complement strand
TACGCCCGGATGAAGAAAGTGCTCGCGCCCGCCTGCGTCTACTAAGCAGGGCAATCTGACGACGGGCGCGCCGAACGCATCGTCGGGCAGAGCGCTCTGAAAAATCAAGCCACACTCGACACAAAATCCCTCGCCGGCGGGGTTGAACGTCTTGCAGATCGGGCACTGGACAGGTGCAATCGTTTGCGTTACGTTCATGCTTGGTGCCGAGCCCATTTGCGTTCGATTCGGGTCGGCCTCGAACATTCGAGTGGCGTTCGGATCCATGTCCTATTATGGCGCGGCGTGATGCCCTGCGTCAGGCAAGCTCCAACTTGAAGGTCAATATCTCGAACGGCTTGTAAGGAAACCGGAAAGCGCCGTCCGTAAGGTCAACGGACTCCACTTCGTTTTCCAACATGTCGCAAAGGGCAACTCGTTTAAGCCGGCGCCCGCAGTAGATCTCTGCCACACCGCGTGCATTGTGCGCTTCATACGCCCGGACGATAATCGCATCCGAGTCCTCTGCCTTCTTTACAGCCTCGATAATGATGTTGCGATCATTCGAGACGATAAACGCTTCTGCCTCCTTCGAGTTCTCGACAGCAGTGCGGTCTAGCAGCTGCGAGTGAACCTTAGCATTGAGCGCATAGGCAGCAGGCACGACGTTCGCCCAATTGTACGCCCCGAAGTGTGGCAACAGCGCGTAGCTAAAACGATGAACACCCATGTCGGCCGATTTATCGGGCGCCTTTGGCGATCGCAACAAGGTCAGTCGCATTGTGTTGCCCAAGACGTCGTGTCCATATTTGCAATCGTTGATAAGCGCAACGCCGTGATCTCCCTCGCTCAGGTCGATCCATTTATGAGCACAAACTTCAAATCGAGCGATGTCCCAACTCGTGTTTCGATGAGTCGGCCGCTCCACATTTCCAAATTGAATTTCGAAGGTGGCTCTTTGGCTATTGACTGCAACGGGAAACGCTACTTTCAGCATTTTCTCAGACTCGTTCCAATCAACCCACGTATCGAACCGGATTCCGGGCGTGGGCCCAAGGCTGATTCTCTGCTTAATCACGCTGTTGCCGAAGCGTTTCTCGATCTCCGCCGCAACCCTGACAGGGCCGGTCTCCACAATTTCGAACCGCTCGCTCTTAATGAGGTCTTTACCGGTTTCGAGGGCAAACGCGTCGACATCCCAAGCGCTCCAAAACAATGGCTTGTCGTCGAAAACTTGAAACAAATTGGCTAATTTTCCTTTCTCGATGAATTCGGTCCGATCTTCCAGGGACATGACGGACGTAATGTTGCCATTAGCATCAAAGCGCACAGACCATTGATCGTTTTCTATGCGTCTCGGCTTCGACACAATCCTCGGTGCGCGCTGCGGCGCTTGCTCCGAGAGGTCGCAAACGGCAATTGTGTTTAGAGCAATCTCGGGCAGAGGAAAAACCAGCTTGCGCTTTCCGAAGTCGTCGATCTCCTGGACGGGTAGCGCCTCTCCGCCGCACTGGATCGACTTGGGAGTTCTTCCCTTCGGCCTTTCGATTTCGCCCTGACCCGCAAGGCTCGAAAACTGAAACAGCGCAATCGGCCGGCCATAGTCAGAAGTGTCGAATTCCTCGGTCAATCGGCTCATCGCGCCCTGGATTATCGCTTCTGCGGCAACGCGAACTTCATCGTATTCCCGCTCAGCTTCTACGTAGACCTCGTGAACGCTGCTGCCCGGAAGAATGTCGTGAAACTGATTGAACAGAACAACCTTCCAAAGCTGCTCGAGCTGCTTCGCGGGGTATTCCTTCGATCCGCCGTACGCCTCAGCGCACAGATACTCAGCATCGCGCAGGAGCATTTCACATTCACGGTTCCCTTTCTTTGTTTTTGCCTGAGTCGTGTAGGTGCCACGATGGAATTCTGCATATAACTCCCCAACCCACGTCGGCAGGTCGCGGCTCGATTCCTTCGCCTCTGAAAAAAAGTCGATCGCTTTTTGGCGGGCAACGCGTGGCATGTTCGGCGCAGAAGCAGCCCTGCGCAAAATCTCCAAGTGCTCTGCCGTCGGTCCGCCGCCGCCATCGCCGTAACCAAAAACGTACAATCCTCGGTCTGATCGGGCGGCATCTCGATGCGTTTGCAAGTGCGCCACAAGATCCTTCGCCTTACAAAGGCCCGTATATGTATCGGATGGCGGAAAGTGCGTCCATACCTGTGTTCCGTCAATGCCCTGCCACCAAAAAGTATTGTGTGGGAACTTATTAATTTGATTCCAAGATATCTTCTGCGTTAAGAAATAGTCGATGCCGCATTTGGCCATTATTTGCGGCGTCGCGGCAGAATATCCGAAAACATCGGGAAGCCACATGTCTTTAGTTTCTATCCCGAACTTTTCCATAAAATAGCGCTTACCGTAAAGAAACTGCCGTACGAGCGCCTCTCCGCCGGCTAGATTCGTGTCTGCTTCCACCCACATGCTGCCAACCGGTTCCCATTGGCCCTTCTTGATTTTCGCTTTTATCGCTTCGAATAGCCGAGGATGTTGCGCTTCGAGCCATTCGTACTGGCTCGCCTGGCTGTGAACGAAGACGTATTCCGGATAGTCGCTCATCAGCGCGAGCTGAGTCGCAGTCGTGTGTGCCATTTTCTTCTTGGTCATCGACACCGGCCAAAGCCATGCCGAGTCGAGGTGCGCGTGCCCCACGGGCGTCATCCAATGATAGTCGTCCGAACGCCTAGATTCGCACCAGTCCTTAATGGTTTTCCTCGCCTCGGCAATCGTTTCGCGGCGGTCCGAGTCGAAGACATTAACTGCTTCGTTGAGGCCGGTCAACAGATGCAAGCGAGCGGGATCGGCCTCAGGAAGCTCTCGCAACAAATCCAAGTAGAACTTGCAGTCGACCATCAATTGCCAAAGTTCGGCATCGAAAACTTCGAGCGTCGCACCCGTCACTCTGAAGGGTTTAGAGGGAAGTTCCGGCGCAACTCCGTGAACGCTAACCGGCGGATTTGCACCATATGCCTGAACCCAAATCTCCACTGAATCCCCAGGCTTCAAAGCCTTTGGCAGAACGTAATGCTCGTGCTGGCCATCGATTCCGTAAACAGGCACATTGTCTCGCCACACGGTTCTCTCTCCGCCGACTTCGAGCTTTGCGACGACGCCGTAATCCCATTCCTTGGGCACTTTTCCCGTTGCTTTAAACCAAACCGTGCTCCATGCCGGCCCCCATTCGAAGCCTTCAGCCGCAGGCTTAAACCGCGATGTCCGCGCATCCTTTGGCGTCTCGCAATTCTCTCCGCCAACCTCCAGAGCAAGAGGCTCCGAACCTCGGTACAACAGCGGCGAAAGGGTTTGTTTAATGAACAGGTCGATACGGCGCTCGGTGAGCCCGGGATGCTTCAGCATTGCGGGCAGAGTTTAGACCATGCGCAAGAGAAATGGCTAAACGACGAGCCGAAGCTGAAGCGGATTGCCCATGATTTCGCGCAATTCGTCAGCACACCGCACCGGAGTCGCGCCAAGCTTCGCGAGCGCTTCGTT
>JAICGT010000211.1 GCA_025922995.1 Fimbriimonadales bacterium | reverse complement strand
CTTCCCCGGCCGACGCGTTGTCGGGCGCGTAGATATTCATCTGATAGGACTCCGGTCGCCCGGCAGCGCGGTAGGCAATGGAATACTCGTTGCCGTCGAAGGTGAAAACGGAGTATCCGTTCGGCGCGCCGTCGCGCATTGTTGTGTGAGGAATGCCGCGCTCATCCGGAGCGCCTTGCCACCAGCTCCCACACGCCGTTACATTAACGACATGATGATGCGGTTTCGGGCCACGCCACCCGTCCTTCTCGGTAAAGAAGAAGTGCTCTTGATAATGCTCATGCGCAGAAACGGACAGCGCATACGGTCGGTTCTCGATGAGCCTAAAAATCTTCTCCTTATCCTCCGCTTTATGTAGGGGAATGTGCATCATAAGCACAACTAATTGGTCGTTCGGCGTCAGGGCAAGGTCGCTTTTCAACCAAGAAAGTTGTGTTTCTCCGAGTCCGCCGGTGTAGCGACCGGGTGTTCCTGTTACGGCTGCGTGCCAGTTTATGTTGTCGAGGACAATGAAGTGTGTCGGGCCGTAGTCGAACGAATAGTAATTCGGCCCGTAAATCCGTTCCCAAGTCTCGTCCGAATGGTGATCCCCGTCGGAATCGTAATTAATGTCATGGTTGCCCAACACGTTGTACCAGGGAATTCCGATGAGCGCAATCACCTTGTTCAGCCTGTCGAACTGTGAAAGATCGTCGAATACGACGTCTCCCAGCGTTACTCCGAATGCGGCATCCGTTTTGCCGACCAGCGGCTCGATGACGTCGTGCGTGATGTAATCGACCTCTCGGGCATCTCGCGGCTGAGTGTCTCCGAAGAACAGCGCCTTAAACTTCGTCGGCTCAGCTTGCGGAGTTAGCGCAAAGTCGATGGACGCTGGCAGCGGCCCTGTCGGCTCGACCCCGCCGTATCGGACGCTCGGTGACCCTTTTGGCTTGTGTATGTAGTAGAACTTGGGCAGATTGTGCTCGTTCGTCGGTGTCATCCAGCCACGCGGCTTGACTACAAAGAACGCCGTGTCGTCGTCGACAGGCAGGCTCCACTTGCCGTCGCGATCGGTCTTAACGATGTCCTCTCCGTTCGACACCCTGACACCGCCGAGCCCCGGTTCGCCCGGGTCTCGAACGCCATCTCTATCTTTGTCGTGAAACACAAAACCGGTTGCTGCGCCTTGAGCAAGCGGATCGGAATCATCACGTAACGCAACCACCGTAACCGCGCCGGATACCAGAACAACGACAAGAAGCCTCCACCAAGCCATGTAGGAGTTCTACCTGAGTTGACGCGGCGGCCACTCGAAAGCGACCGCCGCGCCGATCCTAAGAGAGAGAGGAAGGTTTACAGTCTGAAGGACGCCGCCCCGTAGAACGACGTGTTATCGAAGCCGTTCACACTCGGGGCGAACTGGTATCCGAGTTCCACGCCGAAATTCTGCCGCATCTCCCACCCGACCGCGGCAAAGCCGCCGAGCCCCCAATCGTCATCGACATCCGCGTCGGAGTTGTAGTAGCCGAGCGCGCCCTTGAAGTAAAAGTTGCCCGTGCTGCCTTGGGTGTCAGGCATCCCATAGCGGATTCCATAGTGCACTCCGTAAGTGACCAGATTTAAACTAGCCTGGTCGGCGAAGTGCGCTCGGCCGCCAATGAACTGCATAGTCTGCTGGTTGTAGTTCTTGCCCAAGTAGTAGTCGAGTCCGGCGAGAATGCCGAGGTCGGCATCGTCGCGATCGCCGGTATACACAACGGCGCCCAACGTGATTTCGATGGGCTTCTGAACATCCATTTGTGCGACTGCCGGGGCCATAACAAGTATCCCAATCGCTGCGGTCATTGCGGTCTTCATCTCAATGAAACCTCCTAGTTGGTTATCGTAAGTGTTCGGCCGAGGTACAAAAGTTCTCAGCGAGTGCCTCCACTTCGTGCGAAAGCACAACAATGAATACGCCAAGCGTGCGAATTTCATATCACATCGCCAATAATAGAAGCGGACAGGGTAGGACGCCTCGTCTAAGCCTTGGTACCGATAGCCGGGAGGTTTCTAAAGTGGATCGATTCTTGCCATGGATCTCAATCGTAGGCGGCATTGTCGCGCTCGTTGTCGCCATCTCCAAGGAGGCCGCAGTTGAAAAGGCAGTCGGCGCAGAGCGGTCGCTTCTGCCAAGTTGGATTGCGGTTGGGGCTATGTATGGTTTCGCATACGGTTTCGAGTCCAGTTTTGTCGGCTTGCCTAATGTGGCACATGGGTTGTTGTTCGGGGTGATTGCCGTTCGACTAGCAATGGCAATCGACGCCCGAGTAGGACGGTCACCTTTGGCTGCACTGGGTTTGGCGACTGCGCTGGCAGGCGGCGTGCTCCTGATGCCCCAAGATTTGAGGCAGTTGGTCTGGCTCGGCGCTGCCATGGGCGCCGGGTTAGCGGCAGCGTGCGCTTCTCTCGGCGAATCCGCGAGGGGGACGAGCCGAGTGACCGCGTTTGCTATCGCGACCTTTGCTGCTGCGTCGGTGCTGGGGGGTTATCGGGATGGGGTCGATCGAGCAGCAGCCGTCCCGGCTGCAATCGGGATTGTGGCTATCATCGTGATGGCAGGTTTGAAGTTCGGATCGCTGTCCAAGTGGATCCGATGGGCGGTAGTGGCTGCCGTTCTGCTAGCAGGGGCGAAACTGCTGTCTGTCAAGTTTCTGTTCTATGGCGCCTCCTTCAACGTCGCACTCGGAGCGGTCGCCTCGGCAGCGATTGTCGCGTGGATACTCGACGGCGACGACGAGTCCTCTCCAGGTCCGTTCGTAATTTGCACGGTAATCTGGCTCGCTTGGTCCACGATCGCCTTCGGCCTGTTGCAGGGACTGGGTTTGGCGATAAGCGCGATTCTCGCGCTGTCATTCTTGTTGGCGGTCGAGTCCTATCGGGGGCTTCTTTCGATGGCGGTTCTCGTTCCGCTGGCTTTTTATCGAATCTTCTTGGAGGCATATCCGGCGGAAAGCCGTCATATCGACGTCGGCCAACATTACTCGGTGTTAGGGATCATCTTGGGCGCAATGCTGCCCACCGCGCTGGCTGCCTGGGTGTCGAAAGCAGGTGCGCGGAGCTCGGGTCGGATGCGGCCGTTTATGGCCCTGATCGCCGGCGCAGTCGTGGTGGCATTGCTGATTGCGGCAGACTTCATCATCGGGTCGCGGGGCGTCATCGGAATCATCGTGGGACTCGCAATCGCGCCGGTCGTCGCGGGTTTAATTCGCGGTGAGCGGCTCGGTACGTTAGCAGCCATCGGCTCGCTTGCGGCAGCCGTCGTCGTGTCGTTCAAATTCGTTGCGCCGCATATTCTTGTTGAAAGAGAAACGAAGATACAACTTCTCGGCTGGAGCATTGGCGCAGCCGTTATCCTTATCGCAATTGCAAGTTGGCTAATGCGGGATTCCGCAGGAGCGTCAGTAAATGAAAACACTGCTTAGCATAATTTTCGGCGTGGTTTTCGCCGGCATCTTAGTCGCGTACGGAGTGCGCGATGAAATTCGACTTGGCGT
>JAICGT010000210.1 GCA_025922995.1 Fimbriimonadales bacterium | reverse complement strand
CAGTGCTGTTCATTTTTGTAAATCTAATCGTCGACATTTTCCTGCCGCTGCTCGATCCGCGGGTGCGCGAGGTGAGTGGATGAAGGGCAGAAGCATTCTCATCGGCTTGAGTTGGGCTTTTTTGGCGCTGCTGGTTATTTTTGCGATTTTCGGCCCGTTGCGGCATGGGGTTATCGATTCAGTCGGCATGAAGTTCGAACCGCCCAGCGCAAAGTTCTGGTTGGGCACCGATGAGTATGGAAGAGACGTTTTCGGACGACTGGCTTTCGGAGCCCGTATGAGCTTGCTGTTGGGCGTTGCCGTACAGGTCGTGGCGATCGGAGTCGGCTTGGTTGTGGGAACCGCGGCAGGTTACGGAGCGCGGTGGCTCAATACGCTTCTAATGCGATTTACCGACGCGATGTTCGCGTTCCCCGACATCCTTTTAGCAATTCTAATTATGAGCATCCTGCGGGGCAGTAAATTGTCACTTTTCACTGGCATGCCCGAAATCATGGCGGCGACGCTCCCGGTTTTTGCCGCGCTCGCCGTAGTCGGGTGGCCGACGATGGCGCGGTTGGTGCGCAACCAAGTTTTGAGTCTAAAGGAACAGGAGTATGTCACCGCGAGCCGAGCGCTCGGCGCTGGCCATTGGCACGTAGTGAACCGGCACATCCTGCCGCACTTGCTCGGTCTTATTTCGGCGGTTGCGATGGTAGGGATGGCGATGGTGATTCTTGCGGAAGGTGCCCTCAGCTTTTTGGGCATCGGGGTTCCACCGCCGTGGCCGAGTTGGGGGTCGATGATCAACGACGCTCGCAGCTATATGTCTTCGAACCCCGAGATGCTTTTCTGGCCATGCTTGATTCTGAGCCTGACGATATTGGCTTTGAACTTCGTCGGCGACGCGATGCGAGATCGCTTCGATCCGAAGCGCGCTTCGCGGGGATAGCCTGGTAACAGGATATAATTCTCATATGAGACTCGTGCTTGCAACGACACTGTTTGCGATCGCCACGTTTGCGCAGGCGCAACTGATGTCCATGGCCGACCCCAACAAGATGATGGCGATGCCGCAGATGCTGCTGCAAAACGCTCCAGTTCAGAAGGAGTTGAAGCTGTCCGGAAAGCAAAAGGCGGACATCAAGAAGATCAGTGATGATTTCATTAAGTCCATGCAGGCAGCGTCGCAAAGCACAATGGCGGACCTCAAGGCGGCAGAGGCGAAGTTCGACGGGGCCAGTCGCAAACTCATCGAGGTTCTAGACGAGTCGCAGCGACTGCGTTTTCGAGAGATTCGCTACCAGGTACTCGGCATGCTTTCGTTAGGTGAGGCCGATGTCCAAGCAGCCCTCGCCCTGACCGATGAGCAAAAGGGGTCGGTAGCGGCCTACGAAAAGGAAGAGCGAAACGGCTACCTCGAGACAGCCCGCAAAGGACCGAGCGCAATGAAATCATGGCGTGACGGTCGCACCAAGCGCGAAGAAGCCATTGCAAAGATCCTTAATACGGAGCAGTCCCTCAAACTTCAAGAATTATTCGGAAAACCGTTCGCGGCAGCGAAGAAAATTCGAAGCTAGTCCCGACAACTAACCGCCTCCGCGCATTCCCGGTAACGCGTACGCAGGCTGCGCCGGCGCAGATCTGAATTCTTGCTCGAAGAGGTCCCACCAGTTGTTGCGGATGATGTAGATCGCGTCGAAAAACATCATGCCGCTGCCGTATTTGCGACACGAGGCGATGGCGTCTCGAAGGCCGGCTTCGTTGTTCTCCCAATCGAGGCCATATAGCGAGGGCAGGACATAGGTCGATTCGCCCGCAAGCGCTGCAGTGAGCTTCGCCCCGCCTTCGACGGTGAAGCGCTCTCGGCCCGGGCCGACGCCCGGGTCGATTTCCTTCGCTACTTTGTAGAAACAGCCGGTCATCAGGTAGTCGCAATATCCGGCATATCCTGCCAAACCGTACTCCTCACCCGCCCAGGAATAGGGCGCGATGGGGTTGTCGGTCGCGTAGTCGACGCCGACCTCGTAATACGTCTCCCAACCCGCCCCGACATAGGAACCGACCGTGAGTTTTGGGTTGACGCGCTTAATAGTTTGTCGGGCATCACGCAGAAACTCCTGCATAACTTCCGCGCGGAACTGCATCCATTCGGCAAATCGAGGGCCATGCTTTACCGGTCCAGGGGTAGGCGGAGCATAAAAGATACTTTCCGGCCAAGATCCGACTTTTCCGTACTTTTCTTCAAAGGCACTTCGCATTGCCGGGCCCATGCCAGAGTCGATTGCGGAATACCGGAGCCTATCGAAAACGATGCCGTCGATGTCGTATCTCGCGACGCGCTCGATGATGCCTAGGAGTCGTTCTCGGACGCCGGGTTCGAGCGGATCGACAAAAACCGCGACCATCGTCGGATAGGCCTCGATTTGAGTCACTATTTCTGTGGAAGCACGAATGCCGATCGGCGCTTTTGTGGTCGGCATCTTGACCGTAAGACTTGTTCCTGGGATGGCTATCCCATCGTCGCTAACTTGCGCCGAACCTTCGACCGGTTTCGCTTTCGGGTCGGTCAAGAGAGGGATTGTGGTGTAGTCTTCGAGAAGAACCCGGTATCGCGGAACGGCGACTTTTGTTTGCCATTCCGGCTTTTCAAATGCGAGGCCGACGCCCGGGAAATAAGAATGTCCTTCGCTGAACGCATTGATGCACGCGACAATTCGCATGCCTTGCGCTCGCGCTTCGGTGGAAAACTGCTTTAGAACGTCGTAATTGTCAGGAAGGCGTGTTTCACGGAAAGTCCTGAAACGTTCATCCGGTGCTCCTTCAAAAAGAATCTTGCCGTTGATCGGTTTTACATCGACGATGATCTCGTTGAAGCCGACGCGTTTGGCGTTTACCACGAATTCACGGACTTTAGCGGGGTCGATCGTCCACGCGAGGTTTGCGGTGGCGTCGACCCATACGGCGCGGCCTTCGAATTTAGGAATACCCGGATTTATAAGGGCAATTATCGCCAGTAGGTGGATCATTGCCTGTTCTTGAGTTCCTTAATCAATTCAAGCTGGGTTCCGGTTACAGCGATGTCGCTTTGCGTGCGCTCCAGGACCGCCCGAAGCGAATCGACATTGCGTCGCAAATTCGAGGTGAGGGCGTCGGGGTAGTCGAATGTGATGAGTTCGTCGTACACGTCTTCCATAACGTCGCAGAGGCGTCGCGCGTTTGCCGAATCGCCGTTTCGCATTTCGTCGAGGGCGTAGCGACGGCACTCGCTCGCTGCCTCACAGAGACCGTTCAAGTACGCCGGCGCCGCCACCCGAAGCTCGTCTGGAGTGGGGAAGTCCTCGCCCCTTATCATGGACCAGAGCGTGAACGCTTCGACGTACTCTTTGAGCGCGTCCTGGTGATAGGGCGCGAACTTGATCTGCGGCATCTCGCTGAGCGCATCGTCTGCTTCGAGCGCCAGCTTTTGCAGGTCGCCCATGAGCACCTGAGCGGAATCGAACTCGCGGCGCTGGATGTGCTTGATGGTGCGCGAGGCGAGTTGGAT
>JAICGT010000209.1 GCA_025922995.1 Fimbriimonadales bacterium | reverse complement strand
TGGTCGCCAATTCGTTCCAGTGGATGGCGAGCAGCCCATCGGTAACACCGGCCGGCCTCGCGACAACCGCAGGCTACCGGTTCAGCAACAACGGGCCGCCGCCTACGGGGAATTCTACGACCTTCAACTCCTATTCGGTCAACGCGACACCGGTTCCCGAGCCAGCGACCCTGGCTGTTGTGGGCGCCGGATTGCTGCTCTTGCTGAGACGACGTCGTTAGCGAAGCGACAAGAACAAGAAGACCGCGGTCGGGCGTTGGCGGACCGCGGTCTTAATTTTTAACGGCGGCGTGGTTTAGTCGGTCTGAGTCGACGGCTGAACAGTACGCCCAAAAGGCTAAGGCCCAGGACGACCAGCGTCGCGGGTTCCGGCACCACTGTGGCTTCGATCATGTAGCTGTTGAGCGTACTACTGTTCGTCCAACTAGAGCCACCGTTCGCTGTGAACAGAGACCCGAAGTGGGTCGCGAAGCCCGTCGGTGTGATTGCCGGCAAGCTACCCCGCCAATCGTAGGAATCGCTTACCGCAGGCGTGCCCATAACCAGCCAATAAGTTGTGTTCGGCGCAAGCTGCAGCGATCCTCCCAAAAAGAACACTGTGCTGATGCCCGCTTGGATCGTGAGTTGGGTACCAAGCTCCTCAAGCATCGTGCCCGGCATTTCGCCAGCAGGACCGCCTGCCATGCTGCTCCAGACCTGCAGAACAGGCGTGGTCGCGCTAGTGCTTGCAAAAAGCCGGGTATCGACGCGTTCGAGTAGGTACGCTTGGTTATCGGTGGTGAACCCCATGGCTTTCTTCCGAAGGACCGTTAAGTTCGCCGAGATGGCGTCGTCGTTGGCCTGTGGCATGTTGCCAATGAGGGTGATCGCGTTCAATGTGGAAAACATGGCGACCGTGAATAGGGTTGCGAACGTGCGAATCGACCTCATCTTTGCCTCCGTGATGGCTGATTGGCGCGAGTGTAGCTTAATTCGTGCGCCGCTGCCCCTCTAATACGCTGCCGGCGCGGGTCGAGTGAGCCTTCTCTCATCCCACGCCGTCAGCGGTTATTCTTTCGAATCATTTTGCTGTTAGTCTGCGATTTCGATGCCCATCGACCGGGCGGTGCCCGCGAGGACTCGCATGGCTTGTTCGACGTCGTTGGTGTTCAGATCCGCCATCTTCGCCTCTGCGACGGTCTTCAGCTGCGCGCGGGTTAGCTTGCCGACTTTTTCTTTCAGCGGGTTGCCGCTGCCCTTTTCGATGCCGGCGGCTTTGCGAAGCAGGTCACTGGCGAGCGGCTGCTTGACCACGAAGTCGTAGGAGCGGTCTTCATAAACCGAGATCGACACAGGCAGCGTCGAGCCCATTTGATTCATCGAGACTTCGTTGAACTTCTTGATGAACTCCATCATATTGATGCCCGCCTGGCCGAGCGCTGGGCCGATGGGCGGCGCCGGCGTAGCTTTGCCTGCGGGGATATTCAGCTTGATAATTGTTGTGACCTTTTTCGCCATTTCTTATTCCTTTTCTACGTGTTGAAAATCGAGTTCGACGGGCGTGTCTCGCCCGAAAATCGTTATGAGTACCTTTACTTTTTCGCGGTCTGCGAAGACCTCTTCAATGCGTCCGGTGAAGTCCATAAACGGGCCGTCTGCGACGCGCACGGTGTCGCCGGCTGTCCAGACGACTTTCGGCTTTTCGCGGCTTTCTTCGAGGCGCTTCTGAATTCCTCTCACTTCGGAGTCGGGGATCGGCACCGGCTTGTTTCCACTGCTGACGAACCCGGTGACGCCGCTGGTGGTTTTGACCAGCCTCATGGACTCTTCGGTCAACGTCATCCGCACCAGGATGTAACCTGGGAAAACTTTGCGCTCGACGAGGCGCTTCTTGCCCTCTCGGTTCTGCACCGACTGCTCGGTCGGGATGAGGATTTCGAGGATTTCGCGGTCCCAGAGCCCTTCCACGATTGCGCGTCGCTTAAGGATCGAAGCCACCTTGTTCTCGTGTCCCGAAATCGTATGCACGGCGTACCAGTTCGTGAGCATGCTTAGATCTTGCCGCCCTCCATGGCCGTTATGATGAAGTTCATGAGCGTGCTGGCAACGTAAAGGTATATGACAAAAAGCACGCACACGAGCAGGACGACGATCGTCAGACGCAGCGTTTCCTGGCGCGTGGGCCAGATGACGCGACGCATTTCGACGCCTACATCCTTTAGGTATTGGCGGATGCCGCCCTTCATTTTGGGAACGGATGGGCGCGGCGGGCCGCTCGGATTCGTTGGCTTTGCCATTTAGGTACTCGCGTTCCACCGCTCGGGGAGAGAGGGGAACCCGTTAAGGATACTCTTTGCGCGACTTTTGGCGCAAGTGGTTCGTCTGTGCGAGGCGTCATAATAGACATCCTCGGGGCGTGGCGCAGCCTGGTAGCGCGGCTGGTTTGGGATCAGCAGGTCGCAGGTTCGAATCCTGTCGCCCCGACCATTCAATCGACGAACGGAAGCGCGCGGAGCCGCAGACAGAGTGTAAGGTAAGGGGAATGGGGGACGACATTTCTCGCCGATTTCTTTTGAAGCTGATTCCTGCGGGGCTGTTCGCCGTGGGCCGTTAGGAGCCTTGGCGGAAGCCAACAACGCCTCAGCCGGACGCTCGCCGAGCGTAGGAACGGCTATGAACGGTAAAACTGCAACCATGCCAGAAGTAAAACTCGTAGAAGCCACCGCACTCGCCGAAAAAGTGTTCACGACCGAGAAGGTGGGGATCAGCCGCAAGACCCACGAAGGCCATTTCAAGCTCTTTCAGGGCTATGCCAACAAAACGAACGAGATTCGCAAGGCACTTGCCGAAATGGAGATGGACCCGAGCAAGGCGAATCAGGTGTACAGCGCGATCCGGGCACTGAAGACCGATTATTCGTTTGCTTACGGTGGATTTCTGAACCACCAACTGTATTTCGACATCCTCGGCGGAGGCGGCGACCCGAGCGGCGCACTAGCCGACCGAATCAACCGGGACTTCGGAAGCATCGAAAACTGGAAGAAGGATTTGAAGGCAACCGGCATGGCCGGCCGCGGCTGGGCGTGGCTCGCCTGGGATCACAACGAGGGCAACCTCGCGAACTTCCTCGGCGACGCGCAAAACACGTACCCGATGTGGGGCTGCACGCCGCTGGTCGGCTTAGACGTTTACGAGCACGCCTACTACCTCGATTTCGGCACTGATCGGGCATCGCATATCGACGCATTCCTGCAAGTGATCGATTGGGATGCCGTGTCGCGCAGGTTCGAGAAGGCTACAGCTTAAAATGGCTTACGCGGCACAGGGATGTGCCGCGTAAACCTGGCTCGTTAGAACCCGCCGTCGCCGGAGGTGAGTCCGATGCCCTCGCGCTTGATCGCTGAAAAGGCTTCGGTCGCCGCCTTGATCACTTCGGCCCGCTCTTCGAGCTTTGTGACTTCGACTTTGATCGACGGGGCTACGCCGGTGCCTTCGAGGCGTTTGCCACCCGCCGTGACGTATTCCATCATCGGGAGTTGAAGTGAGAAGCC